>JANOXW010000097.1:0-10551 GCA_031418635.1 Acidobacteriota bacterium | reverse complement strand
TCGCCCAACCACCTGAAACGAAAATCCGTGCAGGTGCATCGGGTGAATCATACTATTGGTGGCATTTTCGATGTCCCAAATTTCAATCGCCCGCTTAACTTCAAACGCGGCGGCATCGCTTCGGTAACTCTGTCCGTTAATCAGCCATTGCATCATTTCCAGCGAAAGCGTTATGCGGCGCGGACTCAAACCGGATGTTTCAAGCGGCGCAAGTGTCGAAAGACGGGAAGGGATTTCGCGTGCGCCTTGTGCGCCTTTCACCGCTGTGAGTTTCAAAAGATTAAATTCAAGTCCGTTGGCAATCCGCGTTTCGCCGCCCATCATTCCACCCATCATTCCACCTTCCTGCTCCATCGGGTCGAAGTCGAGACTTTTGATAAAAACTGTTTCGCCTTCACGCAACTGACTCGCGTCGAACAATATGTCGAGCCGTTCGGCGGGCGCGAGAAATACTTCCTTCGACGGATACGGTTTATCGAGAAGTCCTCCATCGGTGCCGATTACCTGATAATTCAATTGCTCGTTGCCGCGCACAAAGGCGAGCTTATAGATGCGAGCAGTCGAGCCGTTCAAACAGCGGAAGCGATAGATACGCGGTCCGATTTCGAGAAATGGATTAGGTGTCAGATTAACCAGCACGATGTCGCCGATGTCGCCCATCATTCGCTCCATCGGATTTGGCTGATAGCCGAGTTCGCCGCCGGCGTTAAACTTCTTATCCTGAATCAACAAAGGAATGTCGGTTTCGCCGAATTTGAGATCGAGCGCACCGGCGCAACCTGACTGCCCGCGGCGACCAGTCGTATTCCGCTACCTTCACGCCACGGGCGACGGGCGACCTCTTCGACTGCTGATTTTGCTCCGGTCGAGCCGTCAAAACCGATGACGACGCGCACCGGAGCCGGGTCAACTTCGATTTTTCCACGCGCCACCCGCACCGAACATTTCGCTTCCGTAAGAACCTTGTTTGAAATACTGCCGAGAAAAAAACGACCGATGGCGATGCGCCCCTGCGAGCCGACGACGATTAAATCGGGATCGAACGCATCGGCTTTATCGAGGATTTCCCATCCGGGCGAGCCGTAAGTCGCCTCGTAATTGATTTTCCAGCCGGGAAATTTTATCCGCAGACGGTCTTGCGCGTGGCGGGCAAAGTTTTCCGCTTCGCCGACCGCTTGTTGATTTTGTTCAAGATGTTTTCGCCGTTGTTCGGTATCGGCATCAAGTTTTACGCCCGATTCGTTGCCGTTAAAACTTTGCGGCGAAATCCAGACTTCGGCAATTGATAAAACCAACGCTTCGGCTTCGGCGGGCAATCCGGCGCGGCTCAAATCATCGAGCGCGGCTTCCGCCGATTTCGAGCCGTCATAGCCAATCAGTATTTTCAGTTTATTGATGCTCCCTAGATTGAGATCAATAATCTGAGAAGCAATCAATATACCAAGCACTAATGCGCGGTTTAATCGTTCCTTATAGGTTTAATTCCCCGTAGCTTTGCTACGGAAATAAGGAAAAATAAAAATTCCGATTCAATACCTCGCGGCTCTGCCGCGCGGAAAATTTATTGGGAAAATCAACTTCCGCTGATGTCCCGACTGCGAATTTTTCCGCACCGCAAGCGCGAAATTATTCGAGGTGTGATTTAATTAGGACACAACAAGTTTTTTATTATAGTAATTTACGCCCCGAACATTTTTCCGCAGCCGAATCAAGGAGAAGAAACGCTTGCCGACCGCGCCCGAAACGATTTTGATAGTTGACGATGACCGACAAATGCGCCGCACTCTCGATGCCGCTTTGCGTTCGTGGAATTACAACTGTCTGCAGACGGAAAATATCTACGACGCGACGCAGGCTTTCGCGGCGGAAGAACCGGGCATCGTCCTGCTCGACATTGATCTGCCGGACGGTTCGGGACTTGATTTTTTGACCGAAATCAAAGACCGGAAACCCGAAACCCTCGTCGTCATGATGACGGGAAGCGTTGACGTAAAAAGCACGATTGCCGCACTGCGCGGCGGAGCGCACGATTTTATCGGCAAGCCGATTCAATTGGAAGAAATGCGCGTATCGATTTGTTTTATCGTCTTTCAGTCATTCAGATTGACATTCCGCCTGATCAATTCAGGCTTTCATTCGCCGGAGTTTTTTCAGGCGATGTGGGCGACAATTGCCAAGGGCGAGGTCTGGCGCGGCGAGATTTGTAACCGCTCTCGAGACATCACCAAACGAAAACTCTCGGATGAGCGAATTCTTCAGCAGGCTTCCTTGCTCGACAAGGCACAGGACGCAATTCTGGTGTGCGATCTGAACACCGGATTATGTTCTGGAACAAAGGCGCACAGCGCGTTTACGGTTGGGAAGCAGCAGAAGTTTTGGGTAGGGAAATCGGCGAAGGCGACAACGCCGTGATTGAAAAAGCGTCGGAAGACCTCAAACAAAAAGACGAATGGCTTAAGGAAACCGCTCATTTCACTAAAGATAAACGGAAAATAATCGTTGTCAGCCGCTGGACGCTCGTCAGAAACGAGATCGGACAGCCGGATTATTTTCTCGTCATCAACACGGACATTACGAATCTCAAGCAAGCCGAAGAACAACTTTATCGCGCCCAGCGAATGGAATCAATCGGAACTTTAGCGGGCGGCATCGCGCACGATTTGAATAATGTTCTATCGCCGATTCTGATGTCGGTCGAAATGCTGCAAAGCGATGAATTAATCGAGAAAAACGGCGAACCGTGGCTTTCGATCATCAGGGAAAATACGACACGCGGCGCAAATTTAATCAAACAGGTTTTGACGTTTGCACGCGGCGCGGAAGGCGAAAGGATCAGCGTCCAACTACGCCATCTCGTCAAGGATTTAATTAAGGTTCTCCGCGAAACACTGCCGAAAACCATCAATGTTAAATTCAATGTCGCCCCTGAACTTGAAACGATTTCCGGCGACCCGACGCAGATTCATCAGGTCTTAATGAACCTTGCCGTCAATGCCCGCGACGCGATGCCGGACGGCGGAATGCTGACGATCATGGCGCAGAATATCACCCTCGACGAAAACTATGCGCGGCTGAATATCGAAGCTCACGCGGGCAAATATGTTTTATTTACTGTCAAAGATACCGGAACTGGAATGTCGCCCGAAATCGTCAACCGTATTTTCGTCTGTACATCACCATCTTCGACGGCTCTCTGAATGTGATTAAACCCGTCCCACATCTAGCGATGTGGACTACAACTATAACGTCGGTTTCACCGACTAAAATTGAGAATCTTATTTCCAATAATGTCTATTAACTACCGACTTTGCAACAGCCTTACACTTTCAGTCTAGCTTTTCGCGTGCTGTGGCATAAAGCGCAAAATGACGGCGACAATAATTGTCCAGAAAAATAAAATTGCCCACGCGCCGAGTGCGGGTTTCCACGCCCAAACCCATTCGCCACGAAAAATTCCGAGCAATGCGCCAACCGCCAAGCCGAACGCGAAAAAAATTCCGAACGCCGGAATAAGTTTGCCGCGATTCATATATTTTAGAATTTGAATCGGCAAATAGGTAACGAATTCGGCAATTAAAAACGGGATGCGCTTCATATCGCTCCAAAAAGATTGTGTTTCTTCGCCTGCGCCAACCAATAAAACGCCGTGCCGCATCACGAATAAATTGAACAAAGCCGATAGCACTGAAAATAAAACCGAAATTGCAAAGGCTTTTTGCCGCGCATTGTTTTCCGACGCAGGAAAGACATTATTAAAGAAATTTTCCTGTGAATAATGCGTTACAAATTCGACCGTGTGGCTAAAAATCGGTAGCGAAATTGTAACAATCGCCGTTGCCAACCAAGTTGGCGTTGCCCGCCGAAATGATTGCACCAATGAACCTGAAATTCCTGATGTGAGAAATCGAAACGCTAACTCGATCAACACTGCCGTCAAGGTAACAAGCCACGATTCTTTACTCGCTTTATAAACCGTGAAATAAAACGAAGCCCGCAAAATTGCGCCAAGCAACGCGGATTTCCAATTCCACCGCGCCAAAATCTGCCACGGATGTTGTCCCAAACTGTGGAAAACACCGGCGACAGAAATCTCGTTTTCGGCGACTTCTTCCAAATCATCAACTTCGGTTATCGAGCGATGAATTTCATTAACATTTGTCATTTATTTATGTTCAAAAATATTATCCGATTATTTCTTAATTTCTTCCCGTTAAAAAAAAATAATTACTTCGGGCGCGTTTTTACTAACTGTTCGGCTTTAGCAATTTCAATCGTTTTGTCGTAGGCTTCATAAACTTTCTCGAAAACCGTGTCCCAAGAATGGGCAATCACGAATTCACGCGAAGCCTTTTTCATTTGTTCCAATTTTTCGGAGTTTTCCATCAATTCAAGCGAAAATTTGGCAAAATCATCTGTCATTTCGGCAATGTAACCGGTTTTGCCGTGTTGGACAATAAACTTCGGTCCGCCGTGATTGGTAACAATGGCGGGAACGCCTGAACAATTTGCTTCTTGAATGACATTTCCAAAAGTATCTGTTTCCGATGGAAACACAAAAATATCCATATTAGCATACGCTTCGGATAATTGCTCACCGGCGAGAAAGCCGGTGAATTCTGCGCCTCGCATATTTTTCTCCAGCCATTCGCGTTCATCGCCTTCGCCGACAATCAAAAACTTGAAATTTGTTTTGCCTGCGGCAAGTAATTTTTTCTCCAATTCAGCCAGCAGGCGCACATTTTTTTCCGCCCGCAATCTGCCGACAAAGCCGAATCGGAAAACATTATCATCAGCCGTGCGCCAAACGGGTGAAAAAACTTCTGCGTCAACTCCGCGCAACATCAAAGAAGCATATCTTTTTGTGCCTTTGCAGAGCGCATCAATAAGTTCTTGGTTTGGCGCAAGCACAACTTTTGGTATTTTATAATAAAGCGTCGCGCCTTGAAAAATCTTTCGTTCCGCCAATTTAGTTACAGATGAACGAAACGAGTTTGGCAAAAAACGGAACATTTTATCAAGCCGCCGCGAAGCAAATTCGTGCAGATTCGTATGCCACGAACCGAGAAGCGGAATCTGTCGCTTGTTGCCAAGCAACACGGCGATAATGCTGACATCATTAAGTCCGGTGATGTGCAGAACGTCGGGGCGAAATTCTTCGAGAGCGCGGTTGACAAGTTTGAGATGACGATTAAAAAACGGATCGTATTTCAAATCTTTGTCCATCGGAATTGAAAGCGGAGAACGCTTTAATGAAAGATGCGTAACGCTTCCGCTAACTGAAGTTTCGGTTTTTTCGCCGGCGTGAACGCATAACAAAGGGTAATCGCGCTTTTCAGCAAAACTAACCAATCTTCGACAAGTCATCGCCGCTCCGTTGACTTCCAAATACGAATCAGGAAAAAATGCGATGCGCGGAGGTTTTTTCACAATAAACTATCTCAAAAAAACATAGAGGCGGTCAATGACCGCCTCTAAACGAACAAAATTATAAACGAATCAATTTACAAAACTACATCGGATGAAAGACTTTGCGTTATCTCTTCCAGATTCGGAATCTCGAATTTTGTTTTCTCCGCCGTTTTCGGCACAACATCTTTGCGTTTTCTCGCCAAACTAAAAACGGGACGCATCGTCGGACTGCCCAAAACCCCAAGCGTCCAAATCGCCCAGCGCAACCATTTCGGACCGCCGATTTTCCAGTGAACCGAAAGTTGGCGCAAACCGAAGCCGTCGTCAATGTCAACATAAACGCGGTCAAACCATTTTTTACGACCTTCGGGAAATTCGGGGTAAAGTTTCAAAATTTCGGAAAAAGATTGCAGTTGGCGCGAATGAAGCGGCTGTTTATATTCGGGCATCAAAACCACTTCGCTATGCCGGTCAACGCGAATTTCTTCGACAAATTCGCCAAAAGTTTGGCTGTTGGTCAGATTTATTACCGTATTCGGCTTGCAACCGTGGCGATCGCCGCCCGTAACTATCGGATAACCCAACGCTTCTGCCATTTCGATAACGGCTTTATTTTCAGACCACGAGCGAAAACCGTTGATTTCCAGCGCGTGAAGCCAACGTCCGTGTTCTTTTAGAAAATTCTTTAATAAAATAGCGTGTTTTTCTTTGCCGACCATCTCGATGTCCCAAATCGGATGATTGAGAATAAGCAAAACTTCGGGAAGTGCATTAAGCATCACAAACATTTCGCGCAGATGTTCGTTGGTGTGATTTTCTTCGTTAAAAGTAAAATCAAGCAGAGTTTTAGTTAGCTCAATGGCGCGGTCTTTCGGCAAATTATGAACGCCGACGTGGAAAAAACCGTATTCAAACGGAACTGTCCATTCCAGCGAAATCGGAGCTTGCTCGTTTGCCGTCGTTTCACAAATCTGCAAATTGGCATCAATGCTGTCGTGGTCGGTGATTGACGTAATTGCCTCAAGTCCGGCTTCATTGATCTGAGTTTTTTCAATCTCATAAACCATTTTCGGAGTCATTGGCGGCGACCAATAATTAGTTGTAAAGTCGGGATATTTGCCTTCACGTTGGAAATAACTTTCACGCTCCTTTTGCCAAAAATACGAAATAATCGGCATTTTATCCGCGTAAACCGGAATAAAATCGAGCATCTCTTTGGAATGTTCGGTATGACAATGGAGAGAAACACCGGTCTTGGCTTCTTTGCCTAAATCTTTTGGTTCGTGCAAAATATGCAGTCGAGTTTGTTTTAAATTCATCTCAATTCTCCGTAAAATTGCGTGTCAATCAGTCAATAAAACTATCAAATTCAGTCGCTAAAGTAAATACGTCAGATGCTTCGCGGCAATAAGATGTTGTATTTGTTTATGTTGCTATTTTGTCTAGCAAGCGGGAAAGTTCAACCTGTGAAAATTTTAGCACGCAAAATAAAAAAAACAATCTAACCAAAAAAAGATGTCACAAAGTATTAACTTGTGGTGTTTTTTCTATAACAAAAGGAAAACTTTCCTAATTTATTCCAAATTTATTTCAGCAGGAGAATGCAATTTTATGTATTGGTTAATTTCATTAGTTATGTCAGGTGTAATGTTTTCAGCCGAAAGCAATTTACCTATCAACCCAAATTACGGTGTTACCGAATCGAATATTAGAAACGTCGTCAGATTAGATGAAACCGAGAGATTTGAGCAAATTTATCCGCTTAACGCCAACGGCAGAGTCAGCGTTTCAAACGTCAATGGTTCGATTACGATTGAAACTTGGGACCGAAACGAGGTAAAACTCGAAGCCGTTAAAACCGCCGATAGCAAAGAAAGATTATCGGAAGTCGAGATAAGAATTGACGCGAAGCAAGATTCTTTTAGTGTCGAAACCGATTATGACAAGGCACGACGCGATAATCGCGGTTGGAGAAACAACGGCAAACTGCAAGTCGAATTTAAGTTAATTGTGCCGCGCAATGCGGTTTTGGACGAAATCGAAACCGTCAACGGCTCGATCAATATTTCAAATGCGGCAAATACGACCAAGGCTTCCGCTGTCAACGGCGAAGTCAGAGCGACAAATTTGCGCGGCACGGCAAATTTGTCAACCGTCAACGGCACGGTCGAAGCCGATTTTGACCAACTGCAATCGGGAAGCCGCATTTCGCTTAACACGGTCAACGGCACAGTAAATTTACTAATCCCGTCGGACGCAAACGCAACTGTCAAAGCCGATACGGTCAACGGAAGCATCAACAACGATTTCGGTTTGCCGGTTCGCAAAGGCAAGTATGTCGGCAAGGATTTATACGGCAAAATCGGTAGCGGCGATGTGCAAATCAAACTCAACAGCGTCAACGGCGGTTTGTCGGTCAAGCGCAAAAACGACGGCAAAAATGTCAATCCCGCAACCAATCTTTTGAATTTGAAAGATAACGACGATTCGGATGATGACTTTGATGATGAAGATAATTCAGATGTCAGACCGCCAAAACCGCCAAAACCACCAAAACCGCCAAAAGCACCGAAACCACCCGTCATCAGCGAAGCTGACAGCGAAGCAATGCGCCAAGCGGCTGAAGATGCAGTCAGGCAAGCGGAAAAAGAAATCGAAAATATCAGTCCCGAAATTGAAAAAATAACGGCGGAAGGACTTAAACAAGCGGCGGAAGAAATTAAACGAATCAACTCCGAAGAATTTAAGAAAACATTAAAGGAAGCGCAAGAAACGCAAAAAGCGGTTATTGCCCAAATGAGAGAGGCAAATTGGTTGGTTGGTTCGCCAAAAATTGAAAAAAAAAGTGATTCTTTCACCGTGAAAAGTATTCCGAAAGTTACGGTTGAAGCAAAAAACTGTGCTGTAAGTGTGCGCGGTTGGGACAAATCGGAAGTGAAATATACGATAACGCGCATCTCGAAATCCCGAAATCAAACACCGATGGATGTGCAAGCAACGCAAAACGGCGCGGACGTGAATATCAAATTTGTGAACAGCGACAAAACGGCACATCCTGATTTTTTTAATGAGCTAAATCGCGTTCGCTTGGAGGTGTTTGTGCCAAAAAAGTCGAATCTGAAAATCACGACGAATGATGAAATTCGGCTCGAAGGCGTTTCGGGCGAGATTGAATTAAACGGCGTGGACGGTGCGATAAATGTTCGTGATGCGGACGGAAAACTTACCATTGCATCGGTTGACGGTCTGATTCGGGTTCTCGGTTTCAAAGGCGAACTCGATACCAAAGCGGTTGACGGAACAATTGTTTTAGAAGGCGATTTTCAAAAACTTTTGGCGCAAACCGTTGACGGAAACATAATTTTGACGTTGCCCGAAAATGCCAACGCCAATATCGAATCAAACCGCCAAGACATCAAAAGTGAAGGCATTGCGCTGGTTAATATCGGCGACGGAAAAAGCAACTCGGTTTGGAAAATCGGCAAAGGCGGCGCAAATTATCGGCTTTATTCAACCGCCGACGGACAAATTTTTGTTCGCAATGCCAACATCGTCAAAACAATTGAAGACAATTCAGAAACACGCACAAAGTAGTTGTGTTTTTGCGTTCTTACTTCGTGCGGACTTCTGCAATTTTTTGAAACTATCTGACTTGATTTTCGTCTTAGTCAGAGCAAGTAATTTATATTTATTTCCCAATCTAAAGTTTAACTCCTGCATATACAGTCAGAGGTGAAGTATGAAAAAGTTTTACATTTTTCTAGCCATTATATTTTTTACAATTTATACCGACGCGCAACCGACAGATTCAAATATTTCCAATTTAACCGATACCAAAACGGTTGCCAAAAAATCGTCGGACGACAAGGACAGCAAATCAAAAATCACTCTTCCGCCCGAAAAAGCTAATCCCGTGAAAGTCAACAAAGTCATGGCACTTGTAGTAATTGACGGCAAACTCGATGATGCGATGTGGAAAGCGGCGGCGGTTTTTAAAGATTTTATTCAAACCGGTCCGGGCGATAATATTGCGCCTTCAAAACCGACGGAAACCTATTTGGCTTACGACGAAAAAAATCTTTACATCGGTTTTAAATGTTGGGATGAACGCGACAAAATCCGCGCCACCGTTGCCAAACGCGACGAGGTTTTCGGCGAAGACAATGTGCGCGTTTGGCTGGACACTTACAACGACCAACGTCGCGCTTACGTTCTCGGTTGGAATCCTTTGGGAATTCAGCAAGACGGCATTTATACCGAAGGGCAAGGCGCAGATTTTTCGGTTGACATTGTGATGGAATCGAAAGGCGTAATCGAAGATTGGGGTTGGTCGGTTGAAGTTAAAATTCCGTTCAAATCTCTCCGTTATGCGGCGGGCAAAGGCAAACTTTGGGGTTTTAATGCGGCGCGAAACATTGACCGATTAAATGATGAGTTTGATTCGTGGATGCCGGATGACCGCAATGTTTCGGGTTTTTTGATAAAGCACGGCAAAATCAGCGGACTTGATGAAATAAAAACCGAGCGCACATTGGAAATCGTGCCGAGCATTACCATCAGCGAAACCGGACGACGGACGCGAACAATTCCGCGCTTTTTGCGTCCGCCGGACACGCTTGACCCGGGCAGATTTGTCAATCAAAACATCAAACAAGACATCGGCGTAAATTTGAAATACAGCATAACACCGAATATCACGTTGGACGCGACGTATAATCCCGACTTTGCCGAAATCGAAGCCGACGCGCCCGTCGTTTCGGCAAATCAGCGATTTCCGATTTTCTTTGAAGAAAAACGTCCATTCTTTCTCGAAGGTGCGGATACATTTCAAACACCGATCTTCGTTTTTAATTCGAGAACGATTGTTGACCCGCAACTAGCGGCGAAATTAACCGGGAAAATCGGCAAAACTTCCTTCGGATTTTTAGCCGCTTCGGACAAAGCTCCCGGCAATTACGATGACGAAGACCGCGACGATCCGTTTTTTCGTCCGCGCATTAACGAATTTTTAGACCGAAGCGCACTTTTCGGTGTAGTTAGAATTAAACGCGACATCGGCAAAGAAAACAGTCTCGGCTTTATCGGAACTTTTCGAAGTTTTCCCGAACAGCGCAATATTTTGGGCGGATTTGACGGCAAATT
>JANOXW010000096.1:0-3683 GCA_031418635.1 Acidobacteriota bacterium | reverse complement strand
CTCGGCTATATGGGAATGCCTCGCCGTTATGCGTCGTATCCGCCCGAATTTCAGGTTTTGAATATTTTCTCGACAGCGGGCGCGTCAATCTTGGCAATCGGCTTAGTAATGCCTTTGATTTATTTCACCTATTCAATATTTTTTGGCGCAAAAGCACCGGCAAATCCGTGGCTTTTGCCCGGGCTCGAATGGCGCACATCTTCACCGCCACCGACCGAAAATTTTGAAGAAACACCGATTGTTACTTGGGAAGCCTACGATTTTAGTGAAGAAAGCGGCTTGGATTTGGAAGACGCGAGAAATAAATATAAGGTTACAGTTTAGGGATTTTGGATTTTAGTTTTTGGAATTTGGATTTGTTTGGGGCAATCGTTATGATTGGCAACGAATAATTTCAAATCCAAAATCCAAAATCCAAAATCCAAAATAAAAATGACACACGAACACGAATATCATTCGCCTGGACTTCAGCATCAGTTTGAAGATATGGGACAGCAAGCCGAATCCGATTCGATTGGAATGTGGATGTTTCTTGTCCAAGAAATAATGTTTTTTGGCGGACTCTTTACGGTTTACCTTGTTTTTCGCTCAAAATATCCGATGGCATTTGCCGCCGGCAGTAACCATTTAAATGTAGTTTGGGGAACTGCAAATACGCTTGTGCTGATCGTCAGTAGTTTGACGATGGCTTTGGCGGTTCACTACGCGCAGCTTGGCAAGCGAAATTTACAAGTTATTTTTATTATTTTAACGATGATTCTAGGCGCGACGTTTTTGGGCGTTAAAGCGATTGAATATACAGACAAATATAATGAAGGAATAGTTCCCGTCAAAGGCTTAAATCTGAGAACACCAAAAAGGGCGAAGCATCAAGAATCGAAACCCGAAGCAGAACATAATGCGCCAAAAGAAGGCGAACACGGCGAACACGCGTACGTTAATCCGACTGCCGATTTTGTTTGGGAAGACACTTCTTTAGCAGTTAAAGCAAGAGATGCCGGATATTTAACTGATGCCGAAAAAAGCGGATATTTCTCGAATGGTGAGATTGATCCGTCGAAATTCCGCGATAAAGTTCGCATTTTCTTTTGGATTTATTTTGCCATGACCGGCTTACACGCCTTGCATATGATAATCGGTTTGGGACTTATGACGTGGTTATTGTGGAAGGCTTGGAAGGGAACTTTTACTGCGGAATATTATGCGCCGGTAGAAATGTCCGGGCTTTATTGGCACTTTGTTGATATTGTTTGGATTTTCCTTTTCCCGTTACTTTATCTGCTTGGCAGACATTTTTTGCACGGAGGTGGACATTAAGATATGGCAGAATATAAACAAACCGATAATCTTGAAGAACATAATCACGACCACGCGGCGCATCATATTGTTCCTCTGACTTATTATTTCGGAGTTTTTGGGATTTTGATGGTTGGCACAATTGCTACTTATTTTGCTGCCTTTGTTGATTTGGATGGATTTTTTCCGGGGGCGAATACTTTGGTTGCATTGTTAATCGCTTTTTTCAAAATGGCTTGCGTCGTGCTTATTTTTATGCACGTTCGCTGGAGTTCAAAATTAATTTGGCTGACGGCACTTGCCGGTTTTTTCTGGTTAGCAATTATGTTTGCCTTTACGATGCAGGATTATTTAACCCGCGGTTCGGGTGTTTTTACTAAGTAATTAGAGAGTTAAGGAATAATTTGATGATATAATTTGATTATAACTAAGGGAAGATTTTCTGAAGAGACGCACGTTTGCCAAAGCAAATCGCTTTCCAAACCGCGTCTTTTGCTTGTTTGGACAAAAGCCCGGCGCGTGATATTATTTTCGATTTGATATTTATTTATCAAGGTTTTTGTGCAAACATATTTAAGACAACAGATAAAACTATTCAAGCGTCATAACCGACTGATGTTCAAACATAAATTTTACAAGCAATCATTTTTTACCTTTTTACTTCTTGGAACTTTATTTTTAAGCGGTTGCGGTGTGCTAAGTCCGAAAACGAAAGTTCAAACTGTAACTTTGTTAGCAACCGATAATGCTACGGAGTCCGTATTACTTGAGCAAATTAGCCGATTTGCCAAAGTTAATTCGTTACGCGCCAAAATGGATTTGAAATTTGAGGATAATTCATATGCGGAGTTTGGACTTGCCGAAAAATATAAAACGGCTGATGGCGAAGTTGTGGTGCAACGTCCCGCAAATATCTTATTAAAAGTTCAAGTTCCGGTTATTAAATTGGATGTCGTGCAAATGACTTCCGACGGCGAAAAATTTCGTGTCGCTGTGCTTGAAGACGGCGGAAGCGGCAAGTTTAAGAAATTCGTGGTTGGAACAAACAGTGCCGACTATTCCGTTTTGCAAAAAGAGGTCGGCAAAATGGAATTTGACGGAAACGGCAAAGAGTTAAAGAGAAATGTTAATGCTTTTTCAAATCTGCGTCCGCAACATTTTACCGACGCGATGTTGATGCGCCCGATTGACAAAGCAACTTATGTCTATGTGCAAAGCACGCTTTCGCAAGAAGAAGAAGACACCAAAAAACCGAGTAAATCGCCTTTGCGAAAAGTCTTGCGCGGCTATTATTTGTTGGACGAACTTCGCAAAAATGCGGATGATAGTTTGAGTGTTTCGCGCCGCTTTTGGTTCGACCGCGTGGGCGGGATTCGACTGGCGCGGCAACAGATTTTTGATGATAAAGGCGAAATCGAATCGGACATAGTTTATGGAAACACGGGAAATTTGACCGATACGGGTGAATATAACGGTTTGCCTTTGCGAATCGAAGTTACGCGCCCGAAGGAAAGATATAAAATGAGTTTGACCTATCAATCTCCCGAATCCGTTACCATCGGCAAAACTTTTCCGAAAGAAGCATTTGTGTTAGAAAACCGTTGGAATTTACAAGAAGTTGATTTGGACAAACAAGTTCAACAAGCGACAGGTCAAAAACCCGTCAGCAACAATCAAAAAGCGGATGCGCGACAGCAATGAAAGTGGTAAGTAGTAAATGGTAAGTGGTTAATTGTGAGAAAATATTAACCACTCACCATTTACCACTTACCGTTAATTATGAACACGATTCTTAAAACCGAAAATCTAACAAAAATTTACAAAGTCGGCAAGGTGGAAACACACGCTTTGCACGACGTTTCGCTCGATATAAAACAAGGCGAATTCGTGGCGATAATGGGACCTTCGGGTTGCGGAAAATCAACATTACTTCATCTTTTGGGCGGGCTTCTTTCACCAACCAGCGGAAAAATTATCATTGCCGACGAAGACTTATCAAAAGTTACGGATGCACAACGCACCGACATTCGCCGTCGTAAAATCGGTTTCGTATTTCAACGGTTTAATCTTTTTCCGACTTTGACGGCGGACGGAAATTTGCGTCTTGCCGAAAGAATTCATTCAGGGAACGGCGGAAATGCCGAAAAGCGACGCGAGATTTTGAGTCTTTTGAAGTTGGAAAATAAAATACACAACAAACCGCTTGAACTTTCGGGCGGAGAACAGCAAAGAGTTGCATTAGCGCGTGCCGTCATCAATAATCCGGCGATTATTTTAGCGGATGAACCGACGGGAAATCTGGACACGGAAAATTCAACCATCGTGCTTGATATGTTCAGCAAACTAAACAAGCGTTTCGGTCAAACGATTATAATGATTACACATAA
>JANOXW010000095.1:0-5011 GCA_031418635.1 Acidobacteriota bacterium | reverse complement strand
GTTTTTGGCGTTTTCCACGTCGCGGAGGTTGGCGAGGTTGCCAGCGTAGGTCAGCGCGTCGAGGTTGACGATGCGGTAATTTGGGTATTTGTTTACGAACAACCGGACGAGGTGCGAACCGATAAAACCCGCGCCGCCGGTAACTAAAATGTTTTTTTGTTTATTCATCTTTATAAAAAGGCAGAAGCCTGCGCGTTAGCAAGGGCGCAGGCTTCTGCCTTTAAGTTAGTTCAAAAATCTCTGCCGCGAATGAAACCGTTGAACGAGTTCTTCCAAAAAACCTTCGTAACTAAAGGTTTGTAAATCATAATTAGGCTTTAACTTATACATCAACGGAAGCGCGACGCGCCACGCCATCCACAGCCTTTGCCTATCGGTCAAATCCCAACGTCGTCGCAGAAACGATTCGACTACTTCGATTTCGCTTTCGGTCAAAGTTGCGAGATTTGCCTTGAAATCCGTTCGCTTTTGGACGCGGTGAAAAGCCAAATCACTTATCCGATTGGAAAAAGTTTCGGCAAACGTCGGTGCTTCGTCAGTGCGTTCACGGATGACAACCGTTCCCGCGAACATATCACCGATGCGTTGGTCGCGGCTGCTCATAAAAACCGTAATCAAACCGATGGAATAAATCGGCAATACAAAACCCGGCACGGCATCGAAAATTCTCAGCAGATTTCGCGCCAACGCTTCCCACAGCGTAATCGGTCTGCCGTCTTCCCGAATGACGCGCAGTTTCATCAGCCGTTTACCGGGCGTTTGTCCGTTCCAAAGCCATTCAAAAAAGACAAAATAACCCGAAAAAAGCGCGAAAATAATGAGTATCAAAATAGCAATCGTCCATTTCGGCATCTCTTGAAAAAGTCCTTCGCCAAACAAATTACTCGTCAATCCGGCAAAACTAAGAACTGCCAAAGCAATCAAAATAATCGCCAGATATTGAATAAAATGGTCAATCGCCACTGCCAAAAAGCGATTGCCAATCGAAGCCAGCGCAAAATGCAACGGCACGCGCTCAGGCGTTTCGATGATGAGAGTTTCTTCGGTTTCGATGATTTGCGACATTTTATTCTCCCCGAATTTTAAGAAATTTAAGTTTTCCGACTTGAAGAAAAACTGTGTCTGTTAGAAGTTGAACCAAATTTCCATCTCCTTGAGGGTTTGTGCTTATAAATATATTTGAAGAACCTTGTATAAAATGAATTTCGCAATTTTTATTAGAAACTTTTCCGATATTGATAATTCTAATACCTCCTTCATCAATCTTTCGTTTTGCTTCTCCTTTTGAAGTAAATAAGTCTGTTTGAACGAGTAAATCAACAAGTTTATAATTTCCTAAAGAAACTATTTTTTCCTTAATCTCATCTTCATCAGGAATTTCTTTTCTAACAAAGCGTGCGACAAAATTTTTCTCCGCCGTATTTGCATCTTCTTCCGAATGAAAATCTTTGATAATGTGTTTGGCTAATTGGACTTTAACATCTCGCGGATTGGTTGCGCCCGATTCGCATCTAAAACGCAAAGCGTTTATTTCATCAATTCCCAAATCGGTCAAAAGTTCGTAATATTTCCACATCAAATTGTCGGAGATTGACATAATTTTGCCGAACATCTGATTTGGTTCTTCGTCAATTCCGATGTAATTTCCCAAAGATTTCGACATTTTTTGCACTCCATCCAAGCCTTCGAGAAGCGGCGTAGTAATCAAAACCTGCGGTTCTTGGTCGTATTCGCGTTGCAAATTGCGTCCGACGAGCAAGTTAAATTTTTGGTCAGTGCCGCCGAGTTCGACATCGGCTTCAAGTGCCACCGAATCGTAACCTTGCACAAGCGGATAAAGAAGTTCGTGCAAGGCAATCGGTTTTTCTTCACTCATTCGCTTTTCAAAATCGTCGCGTTCGAGAATTTGTTTGACGGTAACGCGCGACGTAAGTTTGACAAAATCAGCCGCGTTAAACTTCTCCATCCATTCGGAATTAAAGCGAATTTCGGTTTTTTCAGGATCAAGCAGTTTAAAAATCTGCGTTTTGTAAGTTTCGGCATTTGCCAAAATTTCCTCACGCGACAACGGCGGACGAGTTACCGATTTTCCCGTCGGGTCGCCAATCATTCCCGTAAAATCGCCGATGAGAAAAATAACCGTGTGTCCAAGTTCCTGAAACGCTTTCAGTTTGCGGATAACAACTGTGTGTCCAATGTGAATGTCGGGCGCAGTCGGGTCTGCGCCGAGTTTGACGCGAAGCGGTTTGCCCATTTTGTGCGATTTCTCTAATTTTGCCCGCAAATCTTCTTCGCGGATTATCTCAACCGCGCCTTTTTTTAAGTATGCAATCTGTTCGTCAATGGTCATAAATTCATCTAAATAATATTAAAGCGATATTTCTCTTTCTTTGTGCCACATTCAAATCTTCCAAAATTCAGAAACTTCTAAATCATCATAATCCCGTTCTTCCAAAAATTCCGCTAAAGTCGTTGAAAACGGAAATTCTGCTTCAAATCCGTTCAAAAGTCTTTTGAGTAAAGGTTTCGCAAGTTTGCTACTAAACTTTCCGCGCAAACATTTCTCATACCATTTTATCAAATCGGATTCTTTGACGATTCCGCGCACACGCGCACCGTAACCGATTTGTTTCAAAACCGTCTCGATGACTTTGATTTCGGCATCTTTGCAAACAATTACGAGCGAATCGCTTTCAACTTGATTGGCAATGCTGTTAGCAAGTTTTTCGTTCAGAGTCAGATGTTTGACTTGCACAGCAACGCCGAAATTCGCCCACATATCCAAACCTCTGTCGGCTGCGTTTGTTACACCGACGCGGAAAATATGCGCCGTTTGTTCCCACGAAAGTTTGTATTCATCAACGCCGAGCAAAATTTTTGCTAACTCCGAAAATTCCCACAAAATCGGTTTTGAACTATCCGAAACGCTTACTTTTACTTTTGCTTCCAAAGCCGAAATTACCGTTTCAAACAAACTGTAAACGACAATTTCATACGCTTTATCAATGCTTCGCCTGATGCCCGATTCTTTAACGAAAAGTTCCAAAAGATTTTCGAGTTTGAACTTTTCCGGCGTTGCATCTTTGATTATCGAAATCACGCTCGAAACCGTTCCTTGTCGTTCGCCGTAACGTGAATAAATGTAACTTTCAACCGCGCCATTTGTCGTTTTGTTTTCCGCGTCGAGAACAGCTAGAAGCTCAATCGTCATCGCCGTTTCGCTCCAAACATCGTGTTGGTAACGCGCCGAAGATGTCGAAACTTTTCTCGCAAGTTTTTGGGTAACTTCATTTCGCCAGCGCAAAGATGGATTCTGAAAAGTTTCGAGTTTTACAATATCGAAATCGCCGACTATGCGCGAGCGATGCAAAACTTCGGCAATGTGAATCGGTTTGTATAAATCAACACGGCTTTTGCCGATGATTAAATCAAGTCTTATTTTGGCTTCTTCAAGTGTTGGCATTCTTAATCTGTGCGAAAAGCGATTCCTGTATCGCGGCTTTGGTTTTTACTGCTTGAGTTTGAATCGGGTTTTCCAAAGCGTCAAAAACCGAACGCAAAACCGCTTCGACACACGGAATTGCCACCGTATTTCCTGCTAATTTTCGCATCGCCTGATAACCGACGACGATTTTGTAGTCTTCGGGAAAACCTTGCAGACGAAGCATCTCGCGCATCGTCAAACGCCGCGTCCCGTTCACAAGCAGATAATTATACGAAGCGCCTGAACGCAACGCACACGAATATGGCAAAGGGCTGATATTGCCGCCTTTGTTTTCGTGCCAAATGGTTAAATCGTCTTTAATAATTTTGTTTTCGACACTTTTTAAACGATTTTGCCGAATCTTTTCCGAGGCGAAGTATTTTTCTTCAATTTCTGTTTCCAAAATTTCGCGCAAAGGTTTCATCGGCGATTTTTGCAAATTCCAAATAAAGTGTTTCGGCTGACGAAAACCGACGATAAAAACTCGTTCACGCTTTTGTGGCAAACCGAAATCAAGCGCATTTAAGATTTTATAGTTGGTTTGATAACCGAGGTTTTCGAGCGTTTCGACGATTCTTTCGAGAGTTTTGCCTTGATTATGTGAAACGAGTTGTTTGACATTTTCGAGAACAAACGCTTGCGGCTGTTTTGTTTTCAAAATCCGTGCAATATCAAAAAACAAAGTTCCGCGTATGTCTTCAAAACCTTTCTGATCGCCGCAAATGCTAAACGCCTGACACGGAAAACCAGCGAATAAAACGTCGTGTTCGGGAATTTCCGTTTCGGGAATTTTCGTAATGTCGCCGAAAGGCTTCTCACCGAAATTCGCTTGATATGATTTTTGCGAATCGGAATCAAAATCGCACGAAAAAACACATTCGCTGTTTTGCCGAAGATTCTCAATTGCGATGCGGAATCCGCCTAGCCCGCAGAATAAATCAATGAATTGTAGAGATTTATTTATCATTCCAAATCATTTTAACTCAAAACTCTCTGCGCTGTGCCATTCGTGCGGGATGTTCTGCATCAGCAAGGCGTGGTCAAATTCAATCGAGTCTTTCGGAAATATCGTTTCGTCCGCATAAAAACTCGAATAAACCGAACTCAAGTGAAACGCTGAAACTTGCCAATCCTTTATCTGTAAAGTTATCCCGTCAAGCAGTTTCGGGTTTTTCGTTAGCGAATAGCCCACAGAGCCCGGCTCAAAGAAATTCGACGCTTCTTGCAAAAAAGAAAAGATAGAATCCGTCGGTAAATTTTCCGCTATTTCGCCGTTGAATTCGACGGAAACTTTGTCGTCTTCCGATTTCATCGCAAAATCTATGCGGTTGCCATCTTCTTCAACTTCAAATGTTGCTTTGTTAGTTTCGCCCGGAAACAATTTTCCGCCGACTGCTGTGTTGATAAAAGAATCGGTATCGCGGCGCGGAACAAAAACGCCTTCGCACGTTTTGCCAGCATCATCTTCCCACAAAACTGCAATGCGATGCGCGGCATTTTCGCTTGAAATTCCGACAAATTCAGGCG
>JANOXW010000094.1:0-4954 GCA_031418635.1 Acidobacteriota bacterium | reverse complement strand
GCAACTTTCGGCGGAGAAAGTCTTCGTGGAACAATAAAATCCGTGAACTCATCCGGCTTAAATATAAATGCCTCCAATTCGGGAATTGAAGCCGTTTCGGACAAAGATTCATTTTCCGGCGTGTTTTCCTGCTTTACATTTTCTTCCGACATAATCTTTACTTCCTTACATCCTATCGTTAATGCTGTTGTCAAACAGAACAATAGAAGCCAAAAATAAAATCGTTTTTTAGAAACTCTTTTCATTTCTACCAATTTTCCAATAAACCAGGGCTTTCACGACGTATTCTGTCAATTAAATTCACATCTCCTTCGGGATTGTATGTCGTTGCCCCGTCACGAATTCTTTTTGAGCCTTCGACATCATTATTACTACTTGTGCCGGTGCCCATCATCAACTGAAATTTCATCACATCAACTCCCGCCGAATCGTCAACAGTGTGTCCCACTTCGCCCGCCACATGACCAAATTCGTGTGGAAAAGTAAAAGGATTTGCATCTCCGGCATTTAGTGTATCTTTGCTCATTAAAACAGAGCATTTTACCTTAGTGGCAGTCGGGCGTTTAGGATTGCGGGTATGACCCGATAGCGTGGCAGTTCCGCGAACAGTGCCTCCGACACCGGCTTTTAAAACATTTTCACAAACAAATACATCAACCAAATTATCGCCCGTATCATAGTTTTTATACAAAGTGCGTTGCTCGATTGTGCCGACATTACTAAATGTTCCGGGCGCTCTCGGAACATTTATCGGGTCAACAATTCCGATAGACAGCGTTTGACCTAAAGCCGGAGTTTGCGGCTGGTCGAGAGTAACTCTCTCGCCGCTGGTTTCAGTGATGACAATATCACAAGACTTTAAATTATCGGATGTGCTGTCTAAACGCGCCGAGTTTTCACTAACTTCGGCTTTATAAGGGGCTAAAACTAATGCCGCAAGTTGCTCTGCCGTTTGTTTTGGTGTTCTGCCGGCAGCCGGCTTAATCGGACCAACAACCTGTGAAGGTTTTCCGTCTGCGTTAATGCGAAATCCGAGAGTTTCAGTGCCTAATGCAACTGTTCCGACCGTATCCGAAATAGCTATTAAATTAGCCGGCGGGTCAACTACCCGAATGGTCATTAGTTTAGGCGCGATAGAGGCTTGTGCATATGTGCGTCGAAACCACGTCCAAAGTCTTCTTTCAGCATCAGCGGGATCTACGAGTTGTGTCCCGCCGTTTTTTTTCGGTTTATCGCGTAGAATATGAATGGCAAGCCGAATTCGTCGGCGGTCAGTTCCAATCGGCACTTGAACGATTGATTTGCATTTGGGATTCTCCGGGCAACTCGGTATTTCATAAAAGGCTTTGACTAATTGGTCGAGAATTTCAACTTTTTTGTCGCCGTCTTTGTGCATATCCGATGTCAAAAGTGTTTGTTTCTCAGCCGCTTTCTGATCCTTATCAGCATCCGTAACTAATCTTAAATAAGCGGTGCGAAATCGCTTTGTTGCACCTTGTTTAGAGGCTTTCGCGGCTAGTTTGCGCGGAGTCGGAAACGGTTGATGTCCGGTAACTGTTCCCGCCGCATTATACATTGGACGTAGGGCTTCGAGAACAACGTCTAATTCGCCGCTGCCGCGGATATCGAGAACTTCTACTTTGAAAGCATCCTTATCGGCATCGGCATCGGCATTAAAATTACGCACGTTTTCGTCGGGAAAAGAGTTACTGTTGACTTCATTTCCCGCGCGGTTAGTAACAAAATTACTCACATTGAGATTAGGCAATGTCGAATCGCTCGCAACCGGCAAATTCGGTGAGCCGTGAACAAAACGAATCGAGGCTAATCTTCCGCGTTTGACAAATTTGTGTTTTTGTTCAGTTGCACCATCTATTTCTTTTTCCACCTTTTCAGGAATCGTAACAACATCGCCGGGTTTGACTTGGCAAGGATCAGTCGTTCGTTTGATAATATAATTATTTGCCGGTTCGGCGCGAAGAGCCGTGCAATTACCGTAACCTCTTTCATATGCAATACTGCATAATGAATCCGCGGCTTTTGCTGTATAAGTTGTCGGCATTTGTTTTTGTCGTCCTCCTTATCTAACCCAATAAACTTCTTACTTTTTACCCCAACTTCTACCGTCTAATTTTGGAAATGTAATCTTACAATTGCCCGGATCAATGTTGGTAACTTTTGCCAAGCCTTTGCTATTCGTTGTCCCTTCGGCAATAGTAGTTCCGTCCGGCAAAGTTATGCGGTACCTTTCGCCGGCTACCGGATTGTCGTCCTCATCACACAAAAGAATCTCAATCCACGATTTTTTATCCTTATTACTCGGCGACTTCGGTCTATGCGACGGTTTCGTATATGTCGGTTTTTTCCAACTCGGAAGTTGCCGTCTTTGATTTTTATACGTCGGCGATTTGCTACCCGGATCGGCGTTGTCAGCAATTTCGGCTTCGTCCGGGTCGAGTGGCGAAACTGCATTTCCGAGCGTTGCCATTCCAGCCGCGCCGCCGCTATTGATTAAAACCATCGTGCCTTGGATCGTTACGCCGGCGGGACCAATGTCAACAAAATTTCCGCCGACTTTGAGCGTTATCTGAGTTCCGGCTTCAATAACGACCTTCATTCCCGCCTTTAAGTAAATCGTCTGACTGACATCTTCGGTGTGGCTTCCACCGACGGTTTCCGCAATGCTTCCGCCGACGGCGTGTGAGAGTGAACCATCGGTTTTTGCCGCCATTTTGCCTTCGACGTGGCGGTGGTAATCGCGCTCGATTTTTTCGATTTGGTCGCGTTCGATGATGCGATGTTCGTCGCGCTTGATGCGGTCGCGTTTGTCGCGGTTGACGATTAAATGGCGGTCATTTCCGATCAGTTCGCGGCGGTTATTTCGGACGCGGATGTCCATATCCTTCTGCGCGTGAAAGAACATTTGCTCCTTGCCTTTTTTATCCTCGAACCGCATTTCATTAAATCCGCCGCCGCCCGTGCTTGAATCCGATTTTATGGTTGATTTTGTTTTCTCATCCGGTAAAGTGTAAGGCGGCATCGTTTGCGGATTATAAACACAACCCGTGATTATCGGTTGATCAGGATCGCCTTCGAGAAAATGGACGATAACTTCCATTCCGACTCGCGGAATAAACATTGTTCCCCATTTATTTCCCGCCCACGGTTGAGCGACGCGCACCCAACAAGAGCTACTTTCATTGACTTGCCCGTCTCTATCCCAATGAAACTGGACTTTGACGCGCCCATATTTATCGGTAAAAATTTCGTCGCCACTACGACCAACCACGATTGCCGTTTGGCTTCCTTGAATTATCGGCTTGGGTGTGTTTCTTTTCGGACGAAACGCCGGTTGCCCTTCGCCGAAAGCGATGCAGGTAAAATTATTCGAGTAAGGCTGTTCGATTATATCGTCAGTAACGTAGGTCGGATTTTGCTCGGTTTCGTGGGTAACTGAAGTAATGACGTATTTTCCGTTGACATCATTGGTCGGATGATTGAAAAGTGTGAAGCGATAACCGGCGGTCATCGAACTGCAATCCGAAATGCCTGTCGCCGTTTTGTATTGCGCGTCAAGCGACTCCATCATATTTTTCGCTGTCCGTGTTTTATCGGGAAAAACATTTTGCAAATCGCCGACGTTTTCTCCGCCCGCGGCGGCAATCCCGTCATACTTTCGCGCATAACCGCCGGGATATTCGTAAATCTCCATTTTTTGATTGTCGGCAACCGTAAAAAGACTGGGTTGGATGGCATCAAGTTTGTTGGTCGGCAATTGGAAATTGTAATCCCAAGACGTAACTTTGCCGGTTTGGAGTTGATATTGGGTTTGCCATCGTTTAATCGAAGTAACAAAATCCTCGACTGACGGCACTTTCAGACCAAACGGAATTGTGCTTTTGGAAGGACAATCAGGATGAGATTGCGGTGTATTGGCAATAACCATCTTGTGTTTATCTTCCAAATGTTCAAAGTAATAATAAAGACCTTCTTCTTCCATCAGGCGCGAAGCAAAGTCGAAATCCGATTCACGATATTGAACGCAATAATTACGCGGGTCGAATCTGCCTTGAATTTGATATGAAACATCAAAGCCGGTAAAAATTTTCTTCAAAATATCGGGAACGGTCGTATTTTGAAAAATGCGGTCTTGTAGATTTTGCGTCAAAACCCAAACGTGAGGCACAATTGTCGCATAATAATATGAAAATCTGACGTTGCGATTACCTTGGGCAAAATGGCTGACGATGCCGGTAAAGGTGCGGGTTGTTTTATCTCTCTGTTCGATTGAAATAACTATACCTTGTCCAAGCAACGCTTTGGCATCTACGGGTGTCGGCGTAAAACCGGGATCGTTTTCTTCGTGGAGAAGTTCCACTTCATACGAAAAAAGTTGGGAAAGACCTTCGTTTGCCGTTAATCTATTTATCAGCAAAAAGTCTTTGCCCAACGGAGTCGTAATGCTCAATAATCGGTCGTCTTGTGTTGTTACTGATGGCGGCATCGTTTTTTTCTTAATTAGATGTCAGAACCATTTGCGGTAGCGAATGGTTTAATATTGCCAACTTGAATGTCTCAATTAAACTCTCAAATTTATCAAGTCAGAACTGCCCGCTACCGCAGGCGGTCCTGACTTGTCTAGTTAACTGATGTCATAAACAAAGTTCTCACTTATGCGGATCATTTATGCGATACTCAGCACCCGCCAATTAATCATGGAGAGATCAGGAATCAAATATCCCGAACCCAAAAATTCCCCATTTCCGGTGCTGCCGACTATGAAATCAAAGTCCAACCGAATGTTCCCGGTTTGAAATTCACAACCCAAGGTTGAAGAACTTCTCCGGCACCGGAAGAATTTACAAGACCGCCGGAACCAAAGAATTTAAAGAACTTAATCCCCCAATGTTCACCTGAAACCAAACGAATGTCCGTCGTTGCAAAAGCACTTTCC
>JANOXW010000093.1:0-4500 GCA_031418635.1 Acidobacteriota bacterium | reverse complement strand
TCGTCCAAACCGGATCGCCGTCAGCCCGTAGAAAATTATTGACAGACTTTACAAATGACACATATTCCCGAAAAAATCATTAAACTCGCCGAAACGATCAAACAAAACGGTGGACGCGCCATGCTTGTCGGCGGTTGTGTGCGTGATGAATTGATGCACATTGAGCCGAAGGATTTTGACATTGAAGTTTATGGAATCGAACCAAGCAAGCTACGCGAAATTCTCGAATCTTTCGGCAGAGTTGATGCCGTCGGCGAAGCGTTCACGGTTTATAAAATTGGCAACGATTTGGATGTCGCAATTCCGCGACGCGAAAGAAAGGTTTCACGCGGACACAAAGGTTTTATCGTCGAAGGCGACAAAGATATGTCGTTTGAAGAAGCGTCAAAGCGGCGTGATTTTACGATTAACGCGATTTTGAAAGATTTTTTGACAGGCGAAATTATTGACATTTACGGCGGACGCGAAGACATTGAAAAGAAAGTTTTGCGCGTTGTTTCCACCGATACTTTTGCCGAAGATTCTTTAAGAGTTTTACGGGCGGCGCAATTTGCGGCGCGTTTTAAGTTTGATATTGATGCCGAAACGGTTGAAATTTGCCGACAGATTGATGTGTCTGATTTGCCGAAGGAGAGAATTTGGGGCGAGTTTGAAAAGTTGTTGCTCAAAGCCGCAAAGCCTTCCATCGGTTTGCAATGGCTTTATGATTTGGGCGTTGTCGAACAACTATTTCCCGAAATGAAATCACTCGTTGGTGTTCCACAAGAAAAAGCCTGGCATCCAGAGGGAAATGTAGATGTTCATACGCTTTTGACGGTTGATAAAGCGCGGGAGATGATTGATGATTTACCTTACGCGAAGCAAGTAGCGGTGATGTTGGGCGCACTTTGCCACGATTTTGGGAAACCTGCCACAACCAAGTTTTTCGATGGACGCTGGCGTTCACACGCTCACGATGAAGCAGGCGTTGCGCCGACGATTTCGTTTTTGGACAAACTCGGAATTTATACGATAAACGGTTTCGACGTGCGTGAACAAATAATTCAACTTGTCCGTTATCATCTTTTGCCGGGAATGTTTTATAAATCGAAACCGGGCGACGGTGCGTTTCGACGCTTGGCGCGAAAGGTCGAACCGGATTTGCTTTATCGCGTCGCCAAAGCCGATAATCTCGGACGCAATGCCGATTGGATTCCAAAAGAAAAACATTTTACCAGCGAGGCGCAAGATTGGTTTATCGAAAAGGCGCGTGAATTGGAAGTTGAAAATGCCGCGCCGAAATCATTTTTAATGGGCAGACATTTGATGGATTTAGGCTTGCAACCTTCCGCGCAATTTGGTGAAATCACCAAAGCCGTCTATGAATTGCAACTCGACGGCAAAGTTAAAAATTTGGAAGAAGCGATTGAAGAAGCAAGGAAAATAATCGAAAATAAATAACAAGGAATTTAATCGTTCCTTATAGGTTTAATTCCCCGTAGCTCTGCTACGGAAATAAGGAAAAATAAAAATTCCGATTCAATACCTCGCGGCTCTGCCGCGCGGAAAATTTATTAAAATTTTCTGCTTCGGCGACGCTTTAAAAGATGCTCATAGATTTAACTCCGCTTAAAATCTCACGCGATTACCGCTATTTATTTTTCGGACAACTCGTTTCGTATTTCGGTTCGATGATGACGTTTATCGTCGTGCCGATTCAGATGTATGCGCTGACCAAATCGAATTTGATGGTCGGGCTGATCGGTATCGCGGAATTTGTTCCGATGTTTGTTTTGGCGTTTATCGGCGGCGCGTTGGCGGACGCGGTTGATCGGCGCAAAATGCTTCGATTGACGGAAGTCGGTCAGACGATTGTAACGGCAATTCTTTTGGGAAACGCGCTTTTGCCGTCGCCGAAGATTTGGGTTTTGTTTGTTTGTGTCGGGATTCACGCCGGTCTTTCAGGTTTGCAGCGTCCGTCGTTTGAAGCGTTGATTCCGCGCATCGTGCCGCCGGAATATATGACGGCGGTTTCCGCGCTTAATTCTCTGCGTTATAATTTTGGCGCGATTTTAAGTCCGGTCATTGCGGGTTTGATTTTTGCAAGTTTCGGCGCAAGTGTTGCCTACGCGATTGATTTAGTTACATTTATCGCATCGCTTGCCGCCGTTTGGCTGATTCGCGCCGTGCCACCTGCGCCTGACGCTGACCGCCCGAATTTTGAATCCATCAAAAAAGGTCTCCGCTATGCGATGAGCCGACAAGAACTGCTTGGAACTTATTTGATTGACATTAACGCAATGCTGTTCGGAATGCCGCTTGCGCTTTTTCCCGCGATTGCCGCGTTGTATGGCGGCGCGTCGGTCGGATTTCTTTTTTCGGCAATTGCCGTCGGTGCGCTCATCGCAAGTTTGACTTCGGGTTGGGCGGGCAAAGTGAACCGACACGGTTTAGCGATAACTTTAGCGGCGGGAATGTGGGGCGTGGCGATTATCTTTTTCGGGCTGTCGGATAATCTGTGGCTGGCACTTTTCTTTTTGGGCGTGGCAGGATTTTTCGATATGATCAGCGGAATCTTCCGGCAAACGGTTTGGAATCAAACCATTCCGAACCGTTTTCGCGGACGACTTGCCGGAATCGAAATGATAAGTTATCTGACCGGACCGATGCTCGGCAACGCCGAAGCCGGCATCGTCGCGCATTATTTCACTGTTAAAACTTCAATCATCTCCGGCGGCGTTTTAACCATCGTCGGCACGATTGTTTTGGCTATTCTTTTACCGAAATTTATCAAATATGACGGACGCGAAGGCATCAAACAAAAACAACTCGAAGAGGCGCAATGAACGCCAACCGACAAACATATAGTCGCTTACATATCTCAAAAAATGAATTTTAATTTGCCAAAAGTGAAAATGCAGACATAAGTTTCAGAGATTATTTAAAATCTTTGAAACTGTGTTAAAATCAAGGCGAAAAGGAGTTTATATGGAAGCAGTTTTAACCGAACCAAAAACGCAAGTTTTGATTGAGGAACATATTATTTTGCGCGGTGTTTCGTGGAGAATTTACGAAGCACTAATGAAAGAACATGAAAGCCGCAGTGCGCCTCGTTTTACTTTTAATCAAGGATGTTTGGAAATTTATATGCCGTCGCAGAAACACGAAGAAAAAGCGGAATTTTTAGGAGATATTGTCAAAACAGTTACCGAAGAGCGTGAAATCGAAATCTTGAGCATTCGCTCCACTACATTCAAAAAAGACGATTTGGAAAAAGGCGTTGAGCCAGACGGTTGTTTTTATTTGCAAAGCTACGACCAAGTTTTCGGAATGCAAAAAATTGACCTTGAACTTTTCCCGCCCGATTTAGCTATTGAAGTTGACATTTTCAGCCCTTCGATAAATCGTTTCCCGATTTACGCCGAATTCAAAGTGCCGGAAATTTGGCATTATTCGGATGATGAAGTTAAAATTTACCTTTTTGATGGCGAAAACTATCTTGAATCCGATGAAAGCCTCGCTTTACCCAAAATTACAGGCGAATTACTAACCCGATTGTTAGCCGAAAGCGAAACAATGAAGCGTTCCGCGTGGCTCAAAAACGTGCGCGATTGGGCGCGAGAACAAAGTTAAATCTCATGTTTCACGAAGGTCAACAACTCGGCGAATACACGCTTATCGAAAAAATTGGGCGCGGCGGTTTCGGTGAAGTTTGGTTAGCTGAAACTGATGAAGATTTTTTCGCCATAAAACTTCCGCACAAAGACCAAGTTGATTGGAAAGCAATTACACAAGAAATCGGACTTTGGACGCTTTGCGGCAAACATCCGAATGTGATGCCGCTTGTCGGCGCACGAAATTTTAACGGACAAATTGCGATTATCAGCGAATACGCGCCCGACGGTTCGCTTGAAGATTTATTAAGAGCAAAAGGCAAACTTTCGGTTGAAGAAGCCGTTGAAATGACCATCGGAATTTTAAAAGGTCTGCAACATCTTCACGAAAGCGGAATCATTCACCGTGATTTAAAACCCGCCAATATTTTGATTGACGATGAAACGCCGCGATTAACTGATTTTGGAATTTCCCGTATTATTTCAGCCGACAGTTTGAGCGAAACGATTGCGGGAACTTGGGCATATATGGCTCCCGAATGTTTCGACGGGAAAAGAAATGTGCAAACTGACATTTGGTCTGTCGGCGTGATTTTTTATCGAATGTTGACGGGAAATTTACCATTTCCGCAAAAGGAACAAACTGCATTGATTGGCTCAATTATAATGAGTGAACCAGAAGCAACTCTCGATGATATGCCTGAAGAGTTATGTGAAATTGTGATGACTACACTTAGCAAAGATATATCTGGACGCTATAAAACGGCAGATGAAATGCGGGACATTCTGGATGATTTTTACTTTGAATATGATGTGCCGTCTTACAACAATCCTAATCAACTTAGTCTTTTTGATTTTGAATCGTCGATATATGTTTCTGAATATGAAGATAATGTTTCATACGAAA
>JANOXW010000092.1:0-4081 GCA_031418635.1 Acidobacteriota bacterium | reverse complement strand
CAGCCGTGCATCAATGTTGGTAACTGCTACGAGTCGAATGTCAGCATTCGGATTGCCGTTAAATGGACGCAAGTTGTCAAGACCGATGAAAGTATTAGCAAACCCCCCGTCAATATACCCGCCGCCAAATACCTGTGAATTTCGGAATTGTTCCGGCGTAAAGGGTCTTCCACTTGCCAAGTTGTAAGTTCCGTTCAATTGCCAACCACCTAACAACTTGCCCAAAAATCCCCTCTGCTCTTTATAAAGGGGAACATCGTAGATATAGTTCAATGAAAAAGCGTGCGGACGGTCAAAACCCGAAATGCCGCGTTCGCCGGCTTCGACATCAAAAGGATTTTGAGCAACTGCGTTTTCGCCAAACGAAAAAATTTCGCTGGCATTATCCAAGCCTTTGCTAAACGTATAGGCGGCACCAAAAATCAAGTTCTTGCCCAAGAATCTGCCGTTATAGCGTGCCTGCAAGGAATCATATTGCGAACTTCCCGTGTTCGTGCGCGAGCGAATTAATCCGCGTCCAGGTAATAATCTGCCGAAACAAGCACCTTCATTATCCGGTGTTGCCGCATTGTCCGTGCAAGTTGCCGCTCCTTGCGGAGCCGGGGTGTTTCCGAGCAAATTACGAAAATTCGGAAAATTGATTAGTGTCGCCACACCTGCCAAAGTTATCGTCTGCGAAAATCCGTCATATAAACGGTTATACAACGGATTACCGTTGATAGTCTGGAACAAATCCTTTCCTTTGTTGCCGACATAGCGAATTTCAAAGACGTTGCTGTCATTGATTTGCCGTTGAATGCCGACTGAATACTGAATTGTATACGGCGAATGGAAAGCATTTGAAACGTCGGTTTGCGCCAATAATCGCGGGTCAAAAGTGTTTCGCCGAAGATTTGATGAATATGCCGCGCGAACCGCCGACCCAATCGGATTAGCCGGCAGCCCGGCAGTCGGGGTAAAAGTATCCAAAATAACCGTCGGTGCCGAAGTCGAGATATTCAATAAAATATTGTAGAACACGGCATCATATGCGATTGAATACCCGCCTCTGATGACTGATTGGTCTTTGCTGCCGAACAACAATTTGGAAAACGCACTCTCGCCAAAATTGGGCGACCAAGCAAAACCAAGTCGTGGTGCTATATTGTTCCGGTCGGCAGGAATCGCCGGAACGGTTCTGGCTTCAATCGGCAGGTTTTGACGATACAAGGCTGTCGCCGGATCGCTTTCGCGTGCCAGCGTTACTTCATTTATCCGATTAATCGGTTGTCCGCTATATTCATAACGCACTCCTAAATTGAGCGTTAGATTTTGGCGAATGCGCCAGTCATCCTGGACAAAGTAAAACTGGTCAAACTGGGTGTAAGCAAGGTCGGATTGACCGGCAGCTAAGGTCACGCTAGTTGGCACGTTGGTGACCAAAGAAGCTAAGGAACCGTATCGGACAGTACCGTTGATGTTAGGCAAAAACGGTACCGAATTTTTCAAATAGCGGAAATCAACTCCGAAATTAAGCGCGTGCGAACCGACATTCCACGCGATTTTATCAGAAAATTGATTAACATCAACGATTCGTCCCTGCGGAAGATTCGTCGCCCCGCCAATACCTTGCAACGTTGATCCACTCAATCCCGCAACTCCGGCAAAGGCAATATTTGTATAAGCCTCGCCAATTTCTGCGGGATCGGGAATACAACCGGTGAGCGGATCGGTACAACCGCCCCCGAATCTAACAGACAATTGTTGGAAAGTTGCTTGAAAACTGTTCACGGCACGCCCTGAAATTTGACGGGTGTAAAAACCGCTAAGATTTTTGCTTCGCGCCGGAACATCGCCCCTAAAACCGTTACTGCCGCCGAGCGAATTTGTCGTTACGCTATCCTGCCAAAGATAGCGGACGGAAACATTGTCTTTGTCAGTTATGTTCCAATCGCCGCGAACACTAAACTCATTTTGCGTAAATGGGAGCGAAAATTCCCTTTCCGGTGTAGCCGCCGCGAAAAAGCCAGTTTCGTTGCCGCCGACAACACAGTTAATCGCTGGTGTCGCTGAAATGCATATTCTCGTGTTTGCCTGTGCCGCCGTCAGGTCAGTCCGCGGACGGACTGTTCCGAAGTTGCTTAACGCAAAAGCACCTTGAGTAGTGATTGCCCGAATCGCCGCATTTCCCGGAAATGCCGCTTGGAGACGCGAAAATTCGCTTGCCAAAATCGCCGGATTATTACCACGTGCAGTAAGGTTTTGGGCTTGCCGAATGCCTTGGAAACTGCCAAAGAAAAAGGCTTTGTTCCTAATAATCGGACCGCCAAAAACACCGCCAAAGGTGTTACTGATAAACTTATCGGGTCTTTCTCGACCGACAATTCGGTTTTCGAGATTCGTCAATGAATCCAAAGCTCTTGAATTACGATGATAAATAAAAGCACTACCTCGAAAATCATTTGTTCCGGCTTTGGTTATGATATTGACGATGGCGCCCTGATTCCGTCCATATTGTGCCGAAAAATTGTTGGTAATGATTTGAAATTCCTGCACCAACTCGGTGTTGGAAACGAAATAACTTGGTCCGCCGATGGAAAGGTCGTTATTGTCCGTCCCGTCAATCGTGAAATTATTCGAACGGGCGCGGTTGCCGTTAACCGACAAAGTTGTGCCATTACTGTTGACGTTACCAAAGCCGGGAACAACGCCCGGAACATTTAATGCCAATGTATCAATCCCGCTGCCTGCCGCGTTTGACGGTAATTCGCTTACTTTTCGGCTTTCAAAGTTAGCCGAAACTTCCGATGTTGTTTGGGCAACTTCGTCAGCTCCCGCGACAATTGTAACAACTTCGGAGGCTGTTCCAACTTCCAATGCAACCGGAACTTCGGTTTCGAGTCCGAGTCGAACCGCTATACCGGAAATTGTTGCAGTTTTAAATCCTGAATTTGTGGTAACAGTAATTGAATATTGTCCCGGCAACAAATTTGTAATAAAAAATGTTCCACTCTCAGTAGTCGTAGTAGTTGGTGACGAAACGCCCGTGGCTTGATTTTTAGCCACTACGCTCGCTCCAGGAACCGCTTGTCCATTCGGGTCAAGGACAGTTCCGCGCAAATTGCCAGTAGTTGCTTGGGCAAATGCCGCTTGACTGCTAAAAAATATACTTAGCGTCAAACACAGCATCATCCCAAGACTAACAAACAAAAATCTCATGTTTTTTTTCATATTTATCCTCCAAAAGTTTAAGCTGTTTCTCAAATTAAAATAAGAGCCGGGTTTATAAAATAAATTTAGACTGTAAATCATCTGTATTGAAGTGTTTCCGTCTAAAACAAAACGAAACCTTTAATACACAGAAAAGTTCTTAAACACAAGATATTTACGAATATCATTTAATCATCAAAAACTATGCCGGAAAAAGTCTGAACGATAAATCAAATGTTTCTGGCAATTTAAAAAAATAATGAAACAAGAATGTTAAATAACCATCCAAAAATTTGGATAATTAACTAAAAAATGAAAGTTCTTGAGGCAAAAATAAAATCGTTATTTTATGAACGATTTTATGCTAAATTGCGTGGTCAATTAAATCATTGACTCCGAGTGGACTCAGTGATTTAATTAAGCGGTTTTGAGCATTCTTAATGATAGTAGGACTTTCGCTTAACCAAAATTACAAAGCTGGAATCGTTGGACTCTTTAGTTGTAATTTTAGAAATTCAGCGAATAATCGGTTCCTCACTTGATAGATTGTCGTTCTCAGTTCTTGGGCTGTAACCTTTAAGGCAACTCACGCCGCATAGCAGCAAGCGTTCCGAGATGATTTCTTTGCGACCTCTCTTTTCGACATTGGCATTTTTTGCTGCCCGTCAGTTTCTTAAAACTGTGATGAAATTCTTCCACTTGACATCTCACTTGCACGGCTTGAATTGCCCTCAGACGCGTAAAATCTTTCGCTAATTTTTTTGTAATAACCCATTCAATGTTGACTTCTCTGTCAACCAACTTGAACAGTTTCAACCAAAACGGAACTTCCCTCAATCTAACCATCTTTCCGCTGATCAATATCTTCCCGCGTCCACTCAATCTCTTCTAA
>JANOXW010000091.1:0-2145 GCA_031418635.1 Acidobacteriota bacterium | reverse complement strand
AGGTAGTATAATACTCAAACCCATCCTAAATATCAACTAGTAGATATTAGCTTCTGGCAAAAAAGGTTTACGGTCAGAGTAAAAAAAAGCGGTTAGTATTCAATGAAATAAATTGAATATGAAACCGAATAGAAATAAATCGACCGCCAATTTGTCTTTCACAATCAAGGCATTAGTGAGTCGAATCGTTGACGGAAAAAGTCAAATAAGCAACAAAGAGTTAATCGAATTATGTCAAAAATCAACCAATTCATTTTTTGAAGCGGATGATCCGCACATATTTCACGAAATTGCCGAAACATCACTAAATTTTCTGACGAAAACGCATTTTGCAACGGATTTATTAATTACAAATGATCCGGTAAAGAATGTCAGTAAAATCATCAAACCGCTTGCTCAAATTTTACCGACTCAAACTTGGAGAAGTCCCCAACAAATTAAATTTCAGCAATTTTCAACGCCGCCTGCCATCGCCTATCTACTCGCTTATTTGTTGAATTTAAGACCACAGGAAACAATTTTAGAGCCATCCGCCGGAACGGGAAATTTGGCAATTTGGGCAAGTATCGCAGGGGCTATAGTTTTGACTAACGAAATAGATAAGCGCAGGCGTGAATTGCTTGAGCATTTAGGTTTTGAGCCGACGGCTTTTGATGCCGAATTTATTCACGATTTTCTACCGCCGGAAGTTACAGCCGATGTTGTGATGATGAATCCTCCTTTTTCTGCTAACGGCGGACGCACCAAAAATTCGAGTAAATACGGATTTCGTCACGTTGAATCGGCATTGGAAAGGCTGAAGGGAGGCGGCAAATTCGGCATCATTTTGGGAGAAGCGGGCGGACTCGACACCAAAACAGGCAGGGAATTTTGGCGAAAAACAGTTGAGCGATTCGATATCAAAGCCAACATCCAACTTTCAGGACACGAATATTACAAAAACGGGACGACGGTTGATATTAATCTTATTTTTGGCGAAAAATTAATCGAGCCGCGCCAAGTTGACAGGACAAAAGGAGTCAATCAAATTCTGTTCTTGACCGCTCAGACAGTTGAAGAAGCCTTCGATAAGGTGACAACTCATAACCTTCGATTTAATCAGTAACTAAAACAGATGCAAACCAATAAAGAACCGACGCTTGCAAATGCGTTTCGGGCGAATTCGCCTGTCCTGATGCCAATTCAGGCAAAACAGAATCGCAGTCTGAAACCACAGGAATTTTATAAAAAGCAAGAACCAAACGAACCGTTAATTTATCAACCGCATTGGATTACAGGCGGAGCGAAACATCCCGGATTGATTGTCGAAACGCCCGGTTTGGCGAACGTCGCACCGCCGCCAATCAATTATCATCCGCAACTGCCGCATATTTTGAATGACAAAGGCTTAATTTCGTCGTTTCAATTCGAGCGGGTAATTTACGCCGGACAAGCCCACGAGCAAAGATTACCGTGCGGTGCAAGAGCCGGAATTTCCATCGGTGATGGCACAGGAGCAGGAAAGACTTCGACGCTTGCCGGAATTATTTTGGATAGCTGGTTTCACTGGCAGAGAAAAACTGTCTGGTTTTCCGTCAAAACCGATTTAATCGAAGCCGTCCGTGAAGAATTTGAGCGTTTGGGATTTAAGATTCCGATTAGGCTGATTAACGATTACACGCCCGAACAAAATATTCTGCTTCGTGAAGGTATTATCTTCTGCACTTACAAATCGCTCATTGCCAAATCAAAAACCGGCGAAAGGCGCATTGACCAAATTATGCGCTGGCTTGGTCGGGAAGGTTTGGAAATCTTCGACGAAGGACATCGTGCCAAACACGCTTTTGCTGACGAGAACGGCAAATCAAATCAAACCGGACAAGCGGTTTTGGAAATCCAGGATCCGCTTAAACAACCCGACATCCGCGTAGTTTATTCATCGGCGACCGCCGCCAGTGAAGTGCGGCATCTCGCATATCAGGTTCGTTTGGGATTATGGGGCGAAGGAACGAGTTTTCCGCTCGGTTTCGCGCAGTTTGCCGAAGAAATCGAAGCCGGCGGAATTGGCGCGATGGAAATGGTCTGCCGCGATTTGAAAGCGATGGGCAGGTATTTCTGCGGTAATTTAAGTTTGGGCGTTGACCCTGATTCGGGATTAGCGGTCGA
>JANOXW010000090.1:0-8113 GCA_031418635.1 Acidobacteriota bacterium | reverse complement strand
GTTGTCGAAAATACTGAAAATGCTCCGACCGTTAGTAAAATTACTAATATACTTTTTGCTATTTTTTTCATTTTCTTGTTCTCCTTTAATGATTGCGGAAGCCCGCACGAAGTAAGGGCGTAAATACTGCACACTTACTTCGGGCGTATTTCTTCAACTTTGCTGCTTAACGCTTCGGTTCTAAAACGATTTCCTGTGCGAGACGATTTTCCATAACTTCACGGATTTGCAGGCGATCTCGATAACCCTGCATCTGTTTTTCATCATTGCCAATTACGGTTTGCGCCAAGTTGTCGGCTTTGGTTCGATTAGCTTCCAGCGTCGCGGCATTTTTGTATTCGGTCATCAGCATAATGTTCCAATCATCCGAACCGTGCGCTTCGGTCGTCAAAACTTTATACGAAATGATCTGCCCGTCTTTTTTTAACGCTTCCTGCTGTTTTTTCCAATCGGTCGCGACATAATTCAAATATGCCGCATCCATTCCGGGTTTCATCTTGATAAATCCGATGCTCCAAACCGAACCGTTTTGATACGGACGGCTAACCTGTGCCACGACGACGAGGCTTAAAGTTAAGATCAAAGCGATCAGCGTTCCTTTTAAAATGCGTTGTTTGTTTTTCATAATTTTGTCTCCTATTGTTTTTATTTGGACTTGGGAAATTTACTATTGACTGTCGCGGCTATTTCCGGCAGCGACTAATTGCCAGCGACCTTTCATCTTGATGAAAGTTGTCGTCGTAATGAATTTACCGTCGGAAAATTTCACGCCGGGTGCGAATTTGGTTGTGATGCGCGTTATTGCGACTGCCGTATTTCCGAAAAGATGAATGCTCGCAACCTCGATGCTGATTGATTCATATTTCAAATCGCCCGATTTGAACAAGGCGATGCGCTCGGATTTGGTCATCATCATTCCGGTGTCGCCGACAAAGGTGTAATCGTCGGCATAAATGCGGTCGAGTTCGGCGGTGTCGTTATTGCGAAGTGCGGCGGCAAGCTCGGTAATCATCTGCCGCACCGCTTGTTCGTCGCCGCCTTTTTTGCTTTTGTCTTTCATCTGACACAAAACCAAAGCCGGCAGCGCGAGCATCATCGCCAATGTCAGCAAGATCCGTTTCGTGCCAAAAATTCTTTTTAGTCCGGCTGTGTTTGTCACTTTGTAATTCATTTATTTTCTCCTTTTCTTATTTAATCGAATGCAAAAAATGACTTTGACTGTCGCCGCATTCGTTTAAAGCGGCAGTTTTAGAAAATTTGTCCTTTCAACTGCATAAACGAGATTGCAAGACAAATAGGGTCATCACTTGAAAATATTTTTTTGTGAATTGCCCAAAGGTTGATTTTATTGCTGAAAATGACTTTTGAAAAATTATTTTATTTTTGCGGAATTGCTACTTATTTTTGCTTTTATGTTCTATAATTTAGGGAGAAACATTCCTGAATAATTTATGGTAAATGACAATTCGCATCAAATAACTCTTTTGTTAATTGATTGGAGTAAAGGCGATGAAATTGCGCTTGAACAGCTAATTCCGTTGGTCTATGACGAACTGCGCCAAATGGCGCAACGATATATGCGCCGTCAGCCTTCGGGACATACATTTCAGACGACGGAATTGATTCACGAAGCCTATTTGAAACTTGCGGACGGAAAGGAGCAAAATTGGCAAAACCGCGCACATTTTTTCGGCGTGGCGGCAAAAGCGATGCGGCATATTTTGGTTGATTATGCGCGGTCGAAAAGCAGACATAAACGCGGCGGCTGGCAAGAACAAGTATCGTTTGCCGAAGATGATGTAGCTTCAACCAAGCGTTCGGAAGAGATCATTGCGCTTGATGATGCGTTAAATCAACTCGCGGTTTTGGATGAACGCAAAAATCGGGTTGTCGAGATGAAGTTTTTCGGTGGCTTAAACATCGAAGAGATTTCCGAAGTGTTAAAAATCTCGCCCGAAACCGTCAAACGCGATTGGCGTTTTGCGCGAAATTGGCTTTTGCGCGAATTAGCCCGCGCCGAATGAAAATTGAGAATGTCGGTTTGCGTTTTGCCCGAAGACAGTAAGTTTGTGCAAAACGCGAACTGACATTCTCTTTGGGGAACTTTTAATTTTGTGCCGAAAGACTTGATGCTGTTGACATAAAGGATTTATAAATTGCCACTAGGCTAGTGGCAATTTATTTGGAAATAAGAAATATTTGCCCGCGAAATACACGAAAAAAGGGAAAAGCATAAAAAAGAATTTTTATTTTGCTGTAATTTTAGCGTTTTTCGCGTATTTCGCGGGCAAATAGTGGTTTTAGTTTTCAAAACTATCATCCGTTTCATCAGAAGACGGTTTATCGGTTTTTGTCGGTTTGCTCGAATTATCACTCCGCAACCGTAAAGTTTCCGGTTTTGCGGTCGAATTCTTTGCCGTCTTCGCCCGTCAGGACGACTTCGGCTGTGTAAGTTCCGGGAGCAAGTCCTTCGGCAAGGGAAAAGTTAAACCAAATTGGGCGACTGTCTTCGACGACTGATTCTTTGTCGAGTTTATAGGCAACCGTGCCTGTTTGTTCGCCTTCAACCTTGTCGAATAAAATGCGGAATTTGACTTTGTTTTTGTCGCTTGTGTTGTTGACCGCCGTTACTACAAAAATTTCGTCTGTGGGTTTGAAACTCGTGCTTGCGCCGCTTGCGTCTTTATCTTTGCCGAATTTCAAATCGCTCAGATTTGCCGTCGAAAAGCTAAAATTACAAGCCATCGAAACCAGAATTAAAAAGCCTAATGCGAAAATTGAATTGATTTTATTTGTCATTTGATATTTCTCCTGTTAAATTTTAGTTTCTGGGAAATTTCAGATCTACAATTTCTCAGAAAGTTGTCTTTACCCACATAAACGATAATTGGCGGCAAATCAGGTCATCATAAAAATAATTTTTACAAAAATAAAAATTGTTCTATACTCATTGCACACAAAAGATAGTGTTTATATGACAATTTATGCTTAATCTTTAAATGAAAGCCGAGAGACTACAACAAATAGAAAAAATTTATCACGCAGCTTTGGAGATTTCTCCTAGCAAACGTGAATCTTTTTTCAACGAATTTTGCGGCGGAGATGAAGAATTGTGCCGTGAAGTCAAGTCTTTGCTCTCGTTTGAAAAATCTTCCGACAACTTTTTCGACACGCCGCCTGAATCTTTTGTTGCCGAGATGTTTTCCCAAAAAAATAACCATACAAATCTCATCGGCAAAGCAATCAATCAATACAAAATCATCTCGCTTCTCGGCAAAGGCGGAATGGGTGAGATTTTTCTTGCAAATGATACAAAACTCGACCGCAAAGTCGCGCTCAAGATTCTGCCGTCTGAGTTTGCGGAAAATACGGATCGAATGAACCGTTTTGTGAGAGAAGCAAAAACGGCTTCTGCGCTGAATCATCCGAACATCATTACGATTTACGAAATCGGCGCATTGAAAGATACGCATTACATCGCCACCGAACTTATCGAAGGCGAAACTTTGACGAAACATTTCAAGACCGCGCCTTTGAATCTGAAAAATGCGCTCGACATTTTTATTCAGATGGCATCGGCGTTGAACGCGGCGCATCGGGCGGGAATAATTCACCGCGATATAAAACCCGAAAATGTAATGATTCGTCCTGATGGCTTGGTTAAAATTCTAGATTTCGGAATCGCCAAGTTGTCAGCCGATTTGGCATTGAATTCAAAGCAAATTCCAAATTCCAAATTCCAAATTCCAAATCTCACATCGGAAGCACTGACGGAAATCAAAAGCACGACTCCGGGAATGATTATCGGCACAGTAAATTATATGTCGCCCGAACAGGCGCGGGGCAAAACGGTTGATGCGCGGTCGGATATTTTCAGTTTCGGGATTGTGTTGTATGAAGTCTTAACTGGTAAAAAGCCGTTTGAAGGCGAAACGGCGATGGACACCATCAGCGCGATTCTGCATTTAGAACCGCTTTCGTTAAATCAATTATTGCCTGAATTGCCGTCCGCGGTTGAACAAATCATAAACAAAACTTTGCGTAAAAACACGGATGAGCGTTATCAAACTGCGAAAGACTTGCTAACGGATTTGCGAAGCGTCAAACAACGACTCGATTATGAAGAAATCGAGCGCAGTATCACGCCCGTTATTCCAGAACCGGAAATAATTTCGGAAAACTTGCCGCCGAATAATCTTTCGAGTGCGTTATCATCGCTCATCGGACGTGAAGCGGAAGTGGCGGAAATTATGGATTTATTGAGTCAGCCTAACACTCGACTGCTGACGATAACAGGCGTTAGCGGAACGGGCAAAACGCGCATCTCACAAGCAATCGCGCACGAATCGCTCGCTGAATTTAGCGAAGGCGTTTATTTTATCAATCTGGCGGCGATTGCAAATTCTGCATTGGTCGTGCCGCTTATCGGGCAAACGCTCGGTTTGCGCGAAGAAAGCGGCAAACCGATGAAAGAACGCATCGGCGATTATCTGCGCGAGAAAAAAATGCTCATCGTTCTGGACAATTTTGAGCAAATCGCGGAAGCCGCGCCGACCATTGGCGAATTGCTTTCGGGTGCGCCAAATTTGAAGATTTTAGTAACGAGCCGTGTCCGTCTGAATTTACGATCTGAACGCGAATTCACGCTTCAACCGCTTGGAGTGCCGATTGACAAACGATTGACGGCAAACGAGTTTGGCAGATTTCCAGCCGTAGCGTTGTTTGTCGAAAGAGCAAAGGCGGCAAAATCGAATTTTGCTTTGACGGACGAAAACGCGGGTTCGGTGGCGGAAATATGCCGACGACTTGACGGTTTGCCGTTGGCGATTGAACTGGCAGCGGTGCGCGTCAAACTTTTCACTCCGACGGCAATTTTAAATCGTCTGGAAAAATCTCTTGATTTGCTGACGGGCGGCGCGAAGGATTTACCGAAACGTCAGCAAACGATGCGCGGCGCGATTGCGTGGAGTTATGAATTGCTCGACGCGGACGAAAAAAAACTGCTCAACCGGCTGTCAGTATTTCGCGGAGGTTTAAATCTCGAAGGCGCGGAAGCAATCGGAAATGCTGAAGCAGATTTGAGTGTTGATTTGTTGGACGTTGTTTCATCACTCGTTGACAAAAGCCTTCTCTCACAGCGCGAACAGGCAGACGGTGAACCGCGTTTTCTGATGCTTGTCGTCGTCAGAGAATTTGCCTTTGAGAAATTGACGGAAAGCGGTGAAGCAGATGAAATCAAACGACGGCACACTGCTTTTTATACAGATTTATCAGAAGAAGCCGAGCCTGATTTGTTGGGAGCGAAAGCGGCAGAATGGATGGAAAAATTTGAGCAGGAACACGACAATTTGCGGGTTGCGCTCGAATGGGCTTTAGAAAATCAGCCGGAAACCGCCCTGCGAATTGTCGGAATAATTTACAGATTTTGGTTAAGGCGCGGCTATTCGGCGGAAGGACGCAAATGGATACGCGCGGCATTGAAAAAAAGCGGCGAAAAGGCTGATGTAATCTTACGGGCAAAAGCTGCGCGCGGCGGCGGTCTTTTGAGTTTGCAACAGGGCGATTTTGAAGCGGCAAATTCATTTATCGAAGAGAGTCTGCGATTGAGCCGTGAGATCGGCGACAAATCATTGATTTCATACGCTCTTACCAGTTTGGGAGCATTACGGGTTGGGGAAGGCGACCTGATTGCGGCACAAAAATTAACGGAAGAATGCCTCGCAATTGCCGAAGAAATAGATGATAAATTTCAAATTTCAATATCGCTGAATCGTCTTGGAGATATGTCCCGTCAAAAAGAGGATTATCAAGCCGCACGAAAATATTACGCAGAGGCTTACGCAATCGCCAAGCAAGAATCAATTAGTGCTGCCATTCCGATCTTTGCTCATAATCTCGCATCGGCGATGTGTCTGCTGGAAGATTTTCGCTCGGCGCATTTATATAATCTCGAATCTCTGAAAGGCTGCGAAGAATTGGGACATAAAACCGGCTTCGGCGGAGCATTGAGCATATTTGCAGCATTATCAGTCAAAGCCGGCGAAGTGGAGAAAGCGGCTCGTTTGTTCGGCGCGGTGAAGTCAATTTACGACGTAAATGGTTACAAGTTAGAAAAAGCCGACCAAGATTTTGATAATTATTACATCAAGGAAGCGCGGACGGCAATCGGCGATACCGCGTTCGATGCGGCATACGCCGAGGGTCGCAAACTGAGTCTGGAAGATGCAGTTGCGCTCGCTCGTGAAGGCGAATCGGTTTGGAAGTCCGCTGTTACAAAGAAAACGCAAATCACCAATGAAGCCGGTGCTAACACTAAAAATTATTCGACAAAAGATTCACTCGAAGCACAGATAGCGAAACTTCCGTCGGTTGAGCCGGTAATTCCCGACGTTTCGCGCCCGCATAGTTTCTTATCGCAAATCGGGCGCAAAGGCGTGTTTGTAACGATTTTGATAATATTCTTGTTGACGGTAAGCGGCTTTTTCGGCTACCGCTATTTCTCATCGAACACGCCAATCAAATCAATCGCCGTGATGCCGTTTGCCAACGAAACCGGCAATGCCAACAACGAATATCTGTCGGACGGTTTGACCGATGGGCTGATCAATAAACTGTCGCAACTGCCACATATCAAGGTCATCGCCCGCAGTTCGAGTTTCAAATATAAAGGCAAGGAACTCAATGTCGGCGAAATTGCCAAAACACTCGGCGTTCAGGCAGTCATTACCGGACGAATTACACAACAGGGCAATAATTTGCAGATCAGCATCGAGATGATCAACGCGGCGGAAAACACGCAGATTTGGGGCGAAATGTATAATCGTAAAGTTTCCGACGTGCTTGCCGTCCAACAAGACATCGCGCGAACCGTTTCGGAGAAACTGCTTATTCAATTGTCAGTAACGCAAGAAAAACAAATAGCCAAACAGTTCACCACCAATTCTCAGGCTTATCAATTTTATTTGAACGGCGTTTTTTTCCGCCGAAAGAACGGAGTTGAAAATATCCGCAAAGCCATCGAATATCAAAAACAGGCAATCTCGCTCGACGTGAACTTCACGCTCGCCTATATCGAATTATCAATTAACTTAGCCAATCTGATCGAAATCGGTGCGGTCAGTCCGAAGGAAGGATTGCCGCCGGCGCGGGCGGCGGCGGAAAAAGCTCTGGCTTTGGACGATGCGCTTGCCGACGCATATTACAACATCGCGCGAATCAGAAAATACGAATTTGAATGGACGAAGGCGGAAACGGCTTTCAAGCGAGCCATCGAAATAAATCCGAATCTGGCGGCGGCGCATACCATCTATGCGGAATATCTGTCGCAGTTAGGCAGATTCGACGAAGCCTTGCGGGAAATCAAAATGGCGCAAGAACTCGACCCATTGCGAACCGGATTAGTAGGCAATGAAGGTAGCATTTACTATCTCGCCCGGCAATATGACGAAGCCGTCGTGAAAAAGCAAATTCACGTTAGTTCGGCGGCGGAAAATCCTTTCGCCCACTTAGGTCTCGCCAACGCTTACGTCGCAAAAGGGCGGTATGCGAAAGCATTTCTCTCGTATCAAATGTCAATTAAATTGGAAGAAACGACAAGTGCGTTAATTTATATGGGTCGGCTTTACGCTCTGACCGGCAGACGCGCTGAGGCGACGGCGATTCTCGAAAAATTAAACACGACTGAAAAATATGTTTCACCCACCGAACTGGCAATTCTCTATGCCGCACTCGGAGATCGAGAAAAGGCGTTTGTTTCACTCGAAAAAGCCTACACCGGACGCGATTTTAAGTTGAACGATCTCAAAGTCGAACCGGCTTACGACCCTCTGCGCGAAGACCCGCGCTTTCAGGAACTACTGAAAAAAGTCGGTTTTCCGCAGTAAATCGGACGCTCAATTTATCAACGAAAATGGCCGACGATGAATCCATTCCAACCGGAACGCGTTACGACGCACTTCGCATTGTCGCAATGTCCGATTTGCGGACGAACAGACGACAACTGGAACGTTACCTGCAAAAAGGCGTCCACGAAGAGCTGCAGATGGGAGCGATCAGCGGCGTTTCGGACGTGCAGGACGCGGCAGTCGCTTCGATCCTCATCAAAGGATACTCA
>JANOXW010000089.1:0-1696 GCA_031418635.1 Acidobacteriota bacterium | reverse complement strand
CTTTTAATCGAAAGACTGCGGCGAACTTCTTTTCCGATGTATCGAGCCTGGTCGTAATTCAGATGATATTTCCGCCAAAGTTTCGTCGTGGCATTTATTAATTCTTTGAGCGAGTTGTCATTTGATAGATCATTGCCTTTATCTGCTGAATTTTTGGCAGAAGATTTTCTTCTGGATTTCGACATTATTTTTGTTCCTTTAACAATTAAAATTATAGAAGCGGGTTAAATTAGCATTTCGCTATTACAAATGGAGTGCGAAAGAATATCTGTTTTGAGGATAGTTCTGATGGTAAAAAGTGTCAATAGAGTAAAAACATTTCGCTCTCCACCGATTGTGCGAAATTATTTTATCTGCCTTTTTTGATAATTTTTTAGAATGAAGGAAATCAAAAACGGCGGGATTGAACAATCAAAAGATAACAAAACAGAAAATCAGTTTCAAGCCGTCTTGGAATTGCTCAAAGGTGGCAAAGTCAAAGAAGTTTCCGTAAAATACAAAATCTGCCGGAGCAGTCTTTACAAATTACGGGAACGGGCAATTTCAGCGATCCAGCGTGAGATGGAAAATCCGGCAAAGACAAAGAAAACCGCTTATAACCGGCTTGATTGTGAAAAGGAAGCAAAAGTCATCCAGTTATGCCGCCGCTATCCGGCACATAGTTCTTATCAAATCAGCAATAAACTGCAGACTCTCGAAGGCGTTCAGGTTAAACCGCGAACAATTCAGCGAATCAGAAAACGAAATCACTTGTCCCGCATTCCGAAAAGACCGCAACCCGCTTCCAAAAGTCATTGCTTTACCAAAGATGAAAAATCGTTTATCCGTGAAAAGATTAAGGAAAAGCTATTTCTCGGCGGTGATCGTCTGGCATGGGATTTACAAAACCGATATGGAATCAGCATCAGTCCTTCGACAACAAAAAGAATCAAACGGCAAATTTTAACGGAAATGAATCCGCCGCCGCCAAAACCGAAATGGCGATTCTATGAAAGAAATCATCCGCATCGGCTCTGGCACGGCGATCTGATGGAAAAGGTAACGCTGACCGATGAAGACCGCACCGCATATCAACTGACTCTTTCGGACGACTATTCACGAGCATATGTCTTTTGTGATCTGTTCCGGGAAGTTACGGTTAACACGACCATTCGGGCGATGATTGACGCGATGCGGCGATTTCGGACGATTCCGCAGGCAGTCGTTTTCGACAACGGTTCATATTTTAAAGGAAAACTCTTGCGCGAGTTTTGCCGACGATTAGGAATTCGCTTGATTCATTCTTCAGTAAATCACCCGCAGACAAACGGCAAACTCGAACGCGCTTTCAGAGATGATATGAACGAATTTTATAAGCGTTTCGATCAATGGAAATATAATCAATTAAGGAAACACTTGCCTGAATACATCCATTATCGAAATCAGATTCGCGGACATCACGCTCTCGAAGGAAAGCCGTCTGTCCAAAGATTAAACGAACAGGATTTCTTTGCTTTACCATACATTTTGAACGATTTGGAAAAATTCGCGTGGTGTGAGCGCGGCACAAGAAAGGTCGGAGCGAATGGATTGATGCGTTTTTTTCAAAGAGATGTTTACATCAACTCAAAACTTGCTGGACAAAAAATCAGATTATTTGAAACCTTGGATGGACTGCAAGCTGAAGATGAAGAAGGCACATTGTATTTTCTGGCGG
>JANOXW010000088.1:0-8713 GCA_031418635.1 Acidobacteriota bacterium | reverse complement strand
GACTCGGAGTTTTTGATTTGAGCGTGGCGATTCGCACAATGGTTATTAAAGATAATGAAGCGATTTTCAATGTCGGCGGCGGCATTGTAATTGATAGCATTCCCGAACAGGAATACGAAGAATCGCTACTGAAAGCTAAGGCTTTGATAAACGCGATTGGTGGGAAATTTAACAGGTAAATCCCCACACCATTTTTATTGAATTGAAATCGTCATTGTAAATCGCGTCGCACGGTTGCCGTGATTATCAACGCTGATATAAACATCGCCGTTTCTTTCGACTGTTTGCGAATATTGCGTATCGTGCAGATTGCCTTGCGTAAAATCGGCTTTACCATTGTTTGAACTGAGAGTTCCCGTCAAAATTTGTCCCCGCGAAGCGCGTAAAACAAAACCCTTAGTTGCACCTGCCGCCAGCGTTCCCGTAATTGTCGCTGAACTGCTTCCGCGAGCAAATCGAATTCGTGTTTGCGCCATCGAATCCGAAGCCGCCATCAAAAAAATCATCGCCAGAATTGTAATTTTTAATCCTATTTTTTTTAGCATTTTTTCCTCAACTTTTTAATTTGAAAATAGTTTTTAATGAATTAATTTAACGGACAAACATTATCATTACTTGTCCACTCGAATTTGACGTAATAAACAAAAAAATTTTGCCAATTTTAGCGGGAACTTTTTTTCAATTACGGTGTCTAAACAAAAACCCCGTCAAGGAGAAAAAAAATGAATAACACCAAACCAACCATAAACGTAACGCCATTGATTGATGTTCTGCTTGTTTTGCTAATAATTTTTATGGTCATTGCGCCGATCAAACCGACTGATTTTAAGGCAAAAATTCCGCAAGAATCAACGCAAACCGGCGAACCGAATATAAAGACTTTAATTGTTGCGCTAAAATCCGATTCTTCGCTCAGACTTAATCTGGAAAATAATTTAGGCACAGTTGCCGAACCTGAGAAACTTATCGCACGACTTTCACAGGTTTTCAAAGAACGCACGGAAAATCACGTTTATAAAGACAATGCGGAACTCGGCAACAACTTAACCGAAATAGAAAAAACCGTCTTTATCAAAGCACCACGCACTGTTAATTATGGAAGTGTGGCAAAACTGATTGACGCTGTAAAAGTTTCGGGCGCAAATCCGATTAGCTTGCAGATTGATAATTTGGAATAGAAAACCTCTTGAATCTTCGGCATCAACACATTTGTAAAATTCATAGATTTCAACGATGATTATTGTATAGATTTTAGAAATACAAAAGATAAACGCTGAAATAAATGAATTTAGAAGAGAAAGTCGTAATGATTATCGGCGCCGGACGCGGAATTGGTCGCGCCGCTGCCGAACTTTTTTCAAACGCTAATGCACATATCGTAATTAGTTCGCGCAATGAAGCCGAATTGCTCGAACTCGAATATAAATTTAACGCCGAAGGAAATACCAATGTTCTCGCGCTTGCCGCCGATGCGACCAATGAACAAGATGTCAAAAATTTGGTGGACGAAACCATTACGCGATTCGGGCGGATTGATTATTTTGTTTATGCGGCAGGTGTTGGAAGTCTGAAACCGTTTGCCGAATTGACGCTGGACGATTTAGATAATCAACTAAACGTCAATGTTCGCGGGGCATTTATTGCTTTACAAGCCATTTTGCCGATTATGTCTGAACAAAAATTCGGGCGTGTTGTGGCAATTCCAGGAATTTTGGGCAAAGCTCCGATGGCGCAAGCCGCCGCTTATTGTGCATCGAAATACGCGCTGACGGGAATGATAAAATGTCTGGCGCAGGAATATAAACGCTACGGCGTGAGGTTTTCGTTGATGCACTTCGGCGGCGTGGATTCAAATTTTTGGGATAATATTACGATGCGCGTTCAGCGTGAAAAAATGCTTTCGGTCGAAGCGACGGCAAACGCGGTTTTCTTTGCCGCCACCCAAGAAGGCGAAGGCGTAATGGCGGAAATTGTCTTGATGCCTGAAAATCATCAGTTGGTTTGATTTTTAGTTGGTTACGCCAAGTCACAAAAAAGTTTTACCCGAAAAAATTTTTGTGCTATAATTTTTTCTGGCTTAAGCCATTACTCTTGCTTATCTTCTCTCCTTTTTTTATTCTATTTTTGCGATGGTGGATTACTACAAAGTCCTGAAAGTATCACCGAAGGCGACTAATGCCGAGATAAAATCGGCGTATCGTCGGCTTGCGCGAAAAATTCACCCTGACCTAAATAGCAAAGCGGAAAACGCCAACAAAGATTTTGCTCGCATCGCCAAAGCCTACGAGATTTTAGGCAATCCGAAACAACGCGCTGATTATGACCGTCAATTGCTCAAAGAAAAATACTCCGCTGAAAATAACTCGGTTTTTTCGTCGGAAAATCAACACGCCAAACGCTGGCGACAAATGGCGTATGAACACCGCTATAACGAAATTATTGATCGAATGATTGCCGATGAACGGCGCGAAACGCTTGCTTTGCAAAAGGTAATTTTCCCGACTGTCGCGCTTTTTGTATCAACCTTTTTTGTCGCCATTTTCAAACCTTTGTTTTGGACAAACTTACAAATAATCGGCAAAATAATAATGCTTTCTCTCTTTATCGTCGGACTTCTACATCTCATCAGCCGTCTTCGTTCAGGCTTTGAACGCTATACTTACCGCGACGATAACATTCACGACTCGATTCTCGAAGAAGTCGAACCCGTAACCAAACCTTATACACGATTTGCCGCAACTTGTTTTTTAATTGTCGGTTTTGTCGTAAGTTTGGGCATCGGACTATTAGTTGGGAATTATATGGAGTTATTTGTCGGGGCGACGATGCCGACGTTTTTTTCTAATTCGCTGAAACCCGAATTTATCTTTTATCCGCCGATTGTCGTTCTATTTGTTGATTTAATGCACACTTTTGCCTCCCGTTTTGACTATTAACAAATTATTAGTAGCCAAACTTGACAAGGTATTTCTCAACATTTATAATCTGTAGTTTCTCTTAGTTAGAGAAACTTTTCACTTTTTAGGAATAGTTACGGAGAGAGTTTTTTAATGCCAAATCATAAATCAGCCGAAAAGCGAGTTCGCCAAAACGAAAAACGTCGGGCTGTAAATCGCAGTAACAAAGGAAGTTTGCGAACCCAAATTAAGAAATTACGCGCCGCTTTAACCGCCGGCGACAAAGCGCAAAGTCAGGAACTTTTAACCCCGACAATTGCACTGATTGATAAATCTGTCAACAAAGGTGTTTTACATCAAAACACGGCGGCACGCCATAAATCGCGCTTAACCAAGCACGTCAACGAATTAAGTTAGTAACAAGTTTCATCTCATACTTCATAGTTTTTCTCCTTTGATTAGAACGGAAACGAACCTTAAGCAAGTTCGTTTCCGATTTTTTTTGTAGGCGTAATAAAATCATACAAGCCTTTTTTTCGATTGTTGTTTTAAAGACAAACAAAGAGTAGCAGGTATAAAACTCGCTACTCTTTGTTTTTCATTAGTTTAGAGCTAATTTATGCTTTAGCTTTTTTGATTTCTTCAATTAAAACCGGCACGGCTTCAAACAAATCGCCGACGATACCGTAATCGGCGATGTCGAAAATTGGTGCTTCCGCGTCTTTGTTGATGGCGACGATTGTTCCCGCGTTTTTCATTCCGACGATGTGCTGAATTGCACCGGAAATTCCTAACGCGATATAAACTTTCGGCGCAACAGTTTGACCGCTTGAACCGATTTGACGGTCAATCGGCAACCATTCGGCATCGCAAATCGGACGTGATGCGGCTAAATCCGCGCCCAAAACATCTGCTAATTGTTGGGCAATATCAATATTTTCCTGCGATTTGATGCCACGCCCGACGGCGACGATGATTGGCGATTTGGTTAAATCAACCGACGCTTTTGCTTCTTGAAACGGTTCTTCGGGCTTCATTCGAATCTCGCCGATTTCGACATCCATCGTTTCAACTTGTGCGCTTCCCTGTTCGGCGTTATCGCCACGAAATGCGCCTGATTGGAACGTGATAAAATACGGCGCGTCGCCTTTGATTATGACATCTGCGTCCAATTTCCCTAAGAAAATACGGCGTGTCAAAATCAATTTTCCGCCGTCGTTTTTATAACGGATACAATCGCTGACGACTTCTTTGGCAAATCTTGCCGCCACTTTCGGCGCAAAATCGCGCACTTGATAAGTGTGCGCCATCACGACATAGCTTGCATTTGTGGCTTTGATAACTGCTTCCCAAGCGTCTGCGTAACCGTCGGGCGTGTAAATGTTCAATTTGTCGTTTTTCGCCACGATGACCTTTTCCAAATCATACTGCGCGATTTCCTGTGCCAACACACAGTCTTTGTCACACGGAATAACGGCGGAAACTTTTAACCCCAAATCCTTGCCAATGCTCTGCGCGGCAACAATCGCTTCCAGCGAAATTTTATTTAAGACGCAATTTTTGTGTTCGATAAATACTAGAATCATACTAATTTGTCCTTTGTCTTTTGTCTTTTGCCTTTTGTTTTTTCTAATGACGAAAGATAAACTGTTAAGGGTTTATTCAGATAACGCGAACTTCCGTTTTTAATTTCTCAACCAATTCAACTGCGCCACGTTTGACATCGCCGTCGCCGAGCATTTGCGTTTGTTTGGTTTTGAGTGGCAGATAAACTTTTTCGATCTTCTGCGCCGAATCAAAATCTTCAATCGTCGGTGTAACTTCTCGAATCTCTTTCTTTTTCGCGTTCATAATGCCTTTCAAACCGGCGTAACGAATCTGCGAAATACCTGATTGAATCGTCAAAAGCGCGGGCAGTTGATAAGTGAACCATTGATACCAACCGCTTTCGAGTTCGCGCTTTAAGCGCAAACTGCCGTTCAGACTTGCACGGTCAAGTTCAATAATCAAGGTCGCGTGCGGAATTCCCAAAAGTTCGGCTAAAATCACGCCAGTTTGACCGTAGCTTGCGTCGTCGGACTGCAAACCCGTAAATACCAAATCGGCATTTTCTTCTTTTATTGCATCGGCAATAGTTTTAGCAATTTGATATGGCGATAATTTATTTTCGCTTTCATTGATAATGTGAATCGCTCGGTCTGCGCCACGCGCCAAAGCATCTTTCAAAACCGTCTTTGCCGATTGTCCGCCAAGTGTGCAAACAACGACTTCGCCTTCGCCTTTCGCCTCTTTCATCCGCAATGCTTCTTCCAGCGCGTAACCGTCCGATTCATTCGTCTGCTGTGCGATGTCCGTTTCGTCAATCCATTTTTCGTCCTTGCCAACTCGCAAAACCGCATCTTTGTTGGCAACCTGCTTCATTAAAACTATGATTTTCATAAACTATTTGTCTGAAAGTTTTCTGATTATTTATTTTGCTAAATTTTCGTTAATTTCATTATGTCGCGGAACAAGCTGTGATTGTTTCGTTTTGAAATTTGAGTAAAAATCGTGATTGCCACCGTGTCGGACTAACATAAGGCAATCACCATTTCCTCAACCTTTTTTATAAACGGAACTTCGCCTGATTCGAGGTCTTTTAAGAGGTCTTGCAGATTTTCCAACAATTCCACTTTTGAATAACCTTGCGTTTCATAATCAGGATAATCGTTCAAGAATCCGAGAAAAAAGTCGCCGTCTTGCCAAAATGTATATTGAACATTTTTCATAAATTTATTCTTCGCCCGTCAAAATGGCTTGCAAAAACTCTTGCGTATTTGGGTTGAACAAGCGAAATGATTTCCCTGTATCAACGATGTCCAAATTCAAAAGCGGCGAAAAAACGCGATTATTTTCGACTTTAGCGGAAAGTAATCATCCGGTTTCGCGGTGAAAAGCCATCAGCGGCGACGGCAAATACGCGCGTTCCGCATCAAGCAGGTTATATTCTTCAACGCCAAGCCGTTCATAATCAAGTCGCTTTCCGCCTAAATCATTTTCAAATGTGCTGTCCGAAGCAATCTCGAAAACAACTTGCGGAAATACGCCTTCTTCCCAAGTTTTGAATGTTCGGCGAAGTTTATTTTCAACCCCGAAACAAACAAAAACATCGGGCGCAAGCCATTTTTTGGGATTGCCTTTATCGTAATAAACCATCATATTAGCAGCAATGGCTATGTCTGTGCAGGAAGAAAAATATGCCTCCAACAAACTATACAATAACGCATTTAATTTGAAATGAAATGCTGTTTCGCCTATTTCGCCCTCAATCTCGACCGTATAATAAACTTCTTCCTCGGCGATTGTTTCAGCATAAATCGTCGAAGTTTCAGAAGTTTGAATATCCATTATTTGAGTATTCATAATTATTCATTATAACGCTTAAAAACCAAACACGCATTTGTGCCGCCGAAACCGAAACTATTTGATAAAATATATTCGACTTCCGCGTTACGTGGTTCGTTTGGAATATAATCTAAATCGCAATCAGGATCAGGGTTTTCATAATTGATGGTCGGCATCAATTGGTTTTCTTTGAGCGACAAAACCGAAATCACGGCTTCGATTCCGCCTGCCGCGCCGAGGGCGTGTCCGGTCATTGATTTGGTCGAACTAACGGCAAGTTTATAAGCGTGTTCGCCGAAAAGTTTTTTAATCGCCAGCGTTTCAAACTTGTCATTATATGGCGTTGAAGTTCCGTGTGCGTTTATGTAACCGATTTGTTCGGGCGAAATGCCGGCATCTTTTATCGCTTTCGTCATAACGCGAATCGCCCCAGAACCTGTTTCATCGGGCATTGTAACGTGAAAAGCATCGCCACTCATTCCATAACCGGCGATTTCGGCATAGATTGTCGCGCCACGCGCCTTTGCGAATTCGAGTTCTTCAAGAATCAAAATTCCCGCGCCTTCGCCGATAACAAAACCGTCGCGCTCGGCATCAAACGGACGCGATGCGCGTTGCGGTTCGTCATTTCGGGTTGAAAGCGCACGCATCGAAGCAAAGCCGGCAACCGACATCGGCGTAATCGCGCTCTCTGCGCCACCGCAAATCATCGCGTCAGCGTCGCCGCGTTCAATCATCCGAAAACTGTCGCCGATGGCGTGTGCGCCCGCCGCGCAAGCCGTCGCTGTCGCCGAATTCGGACCTTTTGCACCGTGTCGAATCGAAACATTTCCCGAAGCAAGATTGACGATTGCCGACACGATAAAAAACGGCGAAACGCGGTCAGGACCGGAAGCCAACAATTTATCGTGTTCGCGCTCAATCGCCCAAAAATCGCCGATGCCCGAACTGATATAAGTTCCAATCATCTCGGCATTGGAATCGTCAATAATTAAGCCGCTATCTTTGACGGCTTCATCCGAAGCGGCAATCGCAAAATGAGAAAACGCGCCCATCCGACGCGCCTCTTTTTTATCTAAAAAATCAAGCGCGTCAAAATCTTTGACTTCGCAAGCGAATTTGACCGAAAATTTTTCCGTATCAAATTTCTTAATATAGTCCGCGCCGCTTTTCCCTTTTTTCAATGCGTCCCAAGTGGTCGGCACATCGTTTCCGCACGGCGTAACTAATCCGAGTCCGGTAATAACTACACGACGTTTCATAAATAGTGGTAAGTGGTAAGTGGTAAATGATAAGTGAAAACAAAAACTAAGCACTTACCATTTACCACTTACCACTAAGATTAAGCGTTTTTGTGTTGCTCGACATAGGCGTAAGCGTCGCGCACGGCTTGGATTTTTTCCGCATCTTCGTCGGGAATTTCAATATCGAATTCCTCTTCAAAACGCATCACGAGTTCGACTAAATCCAACGAGTCCGCACCCAAATCTTCGATAAAGCGAGCGTTTTCCGTAACTTCCGCTTCATCTACACCTAATTCGTCAACAATAATTTGTTTAATTTTTTCTTGAACTTCTGACATTTTTTTCTCCTGTTTTTTATAAAAATAGTTGGCTGAAAGTTAGCCGCATTTTTTCGGTTTGGCTAACTCGGTCAACTTTCAGTCAATTCAGCAAACTCTGTAAACTTTCCTTATTTTCGACATTCAAAATACGAACATCACGGTTAATTTGTTTAACCAAACCTGATAAAATTTTCCCTGCGCCAACTTCAACAAAGATTTCAACACCTTCGACAAGCAAAGTTTCAACCGACTGCGCCCAATACACAGGGCTTGAAACCTGTTCGGTTAAAGCAACGCGCACTCTTTCGCCTTGCATATTTGCTTGCGCGGAAACATTTTCAATGATCGGAAACCTTAAATTTTGAAAAGTAATTTCCTGTAAATCTTTTTCCAATTTTTTCTGCGCCGGCATCATCAAAGCGCAATGAAAAGGCGCAGAAACATTCAATTTTATCGCTCGTTTCGCGCCTCTTTCCTTCAATAATTCACACGCCCGATCAACTGCTTCGGCATTTCCGGCAATGACGATTTGCGCCGGTGAATTGATATTTGCCGGACTGCAAACTTGATCTTGGCGTGCTTCTTCACAAGCAATTTCAACCGTTTCAAGCGGCAAACCCACAATCGCCGCCATTGCTCCAACTCCAATCGGCACAGCTTCTTGCATATAAATTCCGCGCTTTCTAACGGTTTTCACCGCATCCGCAAAACTCATCGCGTCCGCCGCGACCAAAGCCGAATATTCACCCAAACTATGTCCTGCAACAAAATCGGGTTGAGCAAAACCTTCGGCTTTCATAGCGCGAAAGGCGGCAATCGAAGTTGTCAAAATCGCGGGTTGCGTGTTTGCCGTCAACGCCAAATCTTC
>JANOXW010000087.1:0-1853 GCA_031418635.1 Acidobacteriota bacterium | reverse complement strand
TTATCAGGCATTAAAAGAATTCGGTAAGATCATCAAGACGTTATTCATTTTGCGTTATGTTGATGATGTCGAACTGCGCCAATCAATCGAAAAACAGCTCAATAAAATCGAACACGCCCATCGGTTTGCCAAAGCCATCGCCTTCGGCAGCAGCCAGGAAATCACTCAAGCCGAAAAAGAAGATCAGGATATTTCAGCTGAATGCCGCCGCCTTATTGAAAACTCGGTTATTTGTTGGAATTACCTTTACCTCACTCACAAACTGACCAAAGCCGATAAAGATGAAAAATATGAATTACTCCGGTCGATCAAAGAAGGTTCGATCATCACTTGGCGGCACATCAACTTTCACGGCGAATACGATTTCTCAGAGGAAAAACTCAAAGATTCGGTCGGTTTCGACCTTCCCGAAATTCTAAGCTGGAAATTGGAAGAAAAACGGGAATGAAATATTCCGGTAAAATCAATAAATGTAAGAATTGCCGAAAATCCTATGAAACATTTTTACCTTTTGTAACAACTTAGCCTATATACCGCCGGAGAAACCGGATGGCGTTGTCCGCCACTTGTGTCTTTATTCTGTTTCGGCGGTTTATTTTCTCCCGAAAAAGTTGCGGCTAACTTCGTCTTGGCTGCTAAAGCGGGCGCACCGCGCTGATCGCCCCCGTTGTTTAGGTTATTCTCGATAGTGAGCTGAAAAAATGACAGATAGCTGCGGTGAGCCGCCGGTAAATGATTTAGCAACCAGTGTTTGAGTTCATCGTCGCCAAATGTGGTCTGACGGCTGATTGGACAATGTGCGACGAAGTAGTCCAAAATCTGCCGAACTGCGCCGGTTTGTTTATCGGTCAAGTCGCAGAGCAACGGCGAAATTCCAAGCAACATCTGTATTTCCTGCCACGCCGCTACCGATAACTTCCCGCCGGCAAGCAATTGTTCAGAGCGGAGCAGCAGCCCACAGACATTGCAGAGTTTTTTCTTTTTGGACAAAAGCTTAGACCGGCACTGCGGACAGCACGGCAGCGGCGACGGCGACGACACCGGAGTTTCAATCAGATTAACGGAAATGATCGGAGTCGTGATCAAAGACTTGGCAGGAGACAGCCTTCCCAAAAACTTGATAGTCGGCATCGGCGGTCGGTCGGCAAATTTAGTAGAGGAAAAAGCGGGTAACAACAAACGCGGTGGCGTGAATGACCCGGCAGTCAGAAGTTTCGGTTGCTCTGGATATTTCGTTTGGCACCGGCTGATACAGACCGTCGGTTTAGTCATTTCAACACCACTTCCTTTTTTATTTCTTTTTTCATCACTTCCATCATTTCCATCATTTTTCATTTTCTTTTAATTTTGTCATCGAATTGTATAACAGATAGGATATTATATCATAAATGCAACAAAACGGGCGCATCAAAATACCAAAGAAGTGTTTCAATCCAGCTCTCCGCTTAAATGAAAATTCGTCTTTAACACTTTTTAACATTTATTGGCTACAGAGGCTTCAGCATTTGAACTTGAAAACCCTCAGATATTTAAGATGAGCGACATTTCTCACCGTTCGTTTGCATAAATGTAGTTGTCTTCAGGTTAATCCGATTCACTACTTTTTGAGTTAATCTCCCCACTTTTTTGCTCAATCAATTGCCGCACCCGGCTGGCAATCGCACTGTTGCTTTGACGCTTCGTATAATCGCTTAATTCCTCGCTCAGCATTTGTTCGAGTAAATCGTCGAAGCTCAGATATGAACAACGATTAAATGGCAGTTCGGCGAGTAGTTCAAAATACATCAGGCGACATCGCTGAAGCGTTTCGGAGCGCAGCGGCATCGGACAGGTGGCGGGAGTCGTCGGCGACA
>JANOXW010000086.1:0-6168 GCA_031418635.1 Acidobacteriota bacterium | reverse complement strand
CGCAAGCGTCGTAACCATAATTTTATCGCGGTAACTTTTTTGTCGCCCGGCTTTACGAAAAGCGTCGGTTTCGCCGTGAACCGATGCGTCATTTTCCTGCACACGCCGATTGTGTCCGCGTCCAAGCAGATTTCCTGCTTTGTCAAAAAGTGCCGCGCCGATTGGAATGCCGCCTTCTTTCAATCCTTGATGCGCTTCTTCGATAGCGATGTTGAGCATTGCGTTGTAATCAAGTTTTTTGTCCATAAAATCTTTTATTTTCTGACTATACGGTTTGCATTTTACGAAACATTGCTTTAGTTTTTGCGTAGAACTACTATTTCCAAATTCAATTAAAGCAGGTAAATCAAAAATGTCCAAAATGTATGTGAAATCGTCGGCGATTTTTGCCGTCTTGTTTGCACTTTTCTTGTTTGTTCCGAGTTACGCACAAACCGCAGTTTCGGCGAAAAACGATCCGTTAAAAAACTTTCAATATCGGCTTGTCGGACCATTTCGCGGCGGGCGCGTCGGCGCGGTTGAAGGCATTGCCACGCAACCGAATGTTTATTATTACGGCGCGACGGGTGGCGGCGTTTGGAAAACGCTTGACGGCGGCAGTAATTGGCAGAATGTATCGGACGGATTTTTCAAAACCGGTTCTGTCGGCGCGATTGATGTCGCGGATTCGGACTCGAATATAATTTATGTCGGAATGGGCGAAGAAACCGTGCGCGGCAATGTTTCCAGCGGCGACGGCGTTTATAAATCAATGGACGCGGGCAAAACTTGGAAGAATATCGGCTTAACCGACACACAGCAAATTTCGCGGGTGCGCGTTCATCCGAAAAATCCTGATATTGTTTATGTCGCGGCAATCGGACATCTTTGGGGAAACAATGAACAACGCGGGATTTTTCGCTCAAAAGACGGCGGCAAAACTTGGGAAAAAATTCTCTATCGCAACGCCGAAACGGGCGCGAGTGATTTAATAATTGATCCGACAAATCCGAACACGCTTTACGCGGCGTTTTGGCAAATCAGCCGCAAACCTTATCGAATGGACAGTGGCGGCGACGGCAGCGGATTGTTTAAATCAACCGACGGTGGCGACACTTGGACGGAAATTTCGCGCAATAAAGGTTTGCCGACGGGCGTTCTCGGTAAAATAAACATCGCGGTTTCGCCTGTCAACGCGAATCGCGTTTGGGCGATGGTCGAAGCCAAAGAAGGCGGACTTTATCGCTCGGACGATGGCGGTGAAAATTGGCAAAAAGTGAGCGACAACGCGAATATCAAACAACGTCCGTGGTATTTCAATCGGATTTACGCCGATACGGAAAGTGCCGACGCAGTTTATGTTTTGAATGTGCAGTTTTTCAAATCAATTGACGGCGGAAGAAATTTCTCCAACATCGGAGTTCCGCACGGCGATAATCACGACCTGTGGATTGCCCCGAATGATGCAAAACGAATGATTGAAGGCAACGACGGTGGCGCGAACGTCAGCGTCAACGGTGCGGAAAGTTGGACAGAACAAGACCAACCAACGGCGCAATTCTATCGTGTTGCTTTGGACAACGATTTTCCGTATAACATCTACGGCGCACAACAAGATAATTCAACCGTCAGAATCGCCAGCCGTTCCGATAGTTTTGCGATTACGACGCGCGATTGGTTTGCCGTCGGTGGTGGTGAATCGGGTTGGATTGCACCTCATCCGAAAGATTCAAATATCATTTTTGCGGGAAGTTATGACGGCTATTTGACGCGCTATAATCATAAAACGGGACAAGAGCGCAATGTTGATGTTTATCCTGAAAATCCGATGGGTTCGGGCGCGCAAGATTTCAAATATCGCTTTCAATGGAATTTCCCGATTATGTTTTCACCGCATCAAACCGACGGTAAATATCCGCTTTATTCGGCGGCAAATATCTTGTTTCGGTCAATGGACGAAGGACAATCTTGGCAAGCGATTTCGCCTGATTTGACGCGCAACGACAACTCACGCCAAAAATCTTCGGGCGGTTTGATTTCACAAGACAATACGAGCATCGAATACTACGACACGATTTTTGCAATGGACGAATCAAGCGTCAAACAAGGCGTAATCTGGACGGGAAGCGACGACGGTTTAGTGCAAATCAGTCAAGATAACGGTCAGAGTTGGAAAAATGTAACGCCGAAGGATTTGCCCGAATGGATTCAGATCAATAAAATTCACGCTTCGCCGTTTGACGCGGCAACGGCTTATTTTGCCGCGACCAACTATAAAAATGACGATTTGAAGCCGTATCTTTACAAAACCAACGATTACGGCAAAAGTTGGAAAAAAATCATTAACGGCATTCCCGCCGATCAATTCACGAGAGCAGTTATCGAAGACCCGAACAAACGCGGTTTTCTATTTGCGGGAACTGAACGCGGGATTTATTATTCGGTAAATGACGGCGAAACTTGGCAATCTCTGCAATTGAATCTGCCGATTGTTCCCATTACCGATTTGGCTATTCACAAGCGCGAAAAAGATTTGGTTGTCGCCACGCAAGGACGTTCCTTTTATGTTTTGGACAATTTACCGATTATTTACACGCTTGCCGAAGCCCAAAAAGCCGACGCTTTTCTTTTCAAACCAGAAGACGCATATCGCACTTCGGGCGGTGGTTTTCCGCTTCCGCCAGCCGCAACCGTCGGGCGCAATCCGGCAAACGGCGTGGTTGTTAATTATTATTTGAAGGAGAAAGCAACCAAAGAAATTACTTTGGAATTTCTCGATGCCAGCGGCAAAGTGATTCGCAAATTCACCAAAAAGCCCGAACCGACTACGCCGAATCAACCGACTTCGCCCGAACAAAATAATCCACCGCCGAGTCCCGAACCGCCGCTTCCAATTGAAGCGGGCTTAAATACGTTTGTCTGGAATTATCGAATGCCGAATGCGGCAACCATTCCGAATTTGATTTTGTGGGGCGGTTCGCTTGCCGGCGCACGAGTTGTGCCGGGCAATTACGGGGTGCGTCTGAGCATTGATGGCAAACCAATTTCAACCGAATCTTTCGCTATCAAAGCCGATCCGCGATTAGGGACAACGACGGAAGATTTCGCCAAACAGTTCGATTTAATGACGAAAATCAATGATAAAACTTCGGAAACGCACAACGCGATTTTGGAAATCAGAGATGTGCGCGGACAACTCGAAAATGTCGCCAAACGAGTAAAATTGCCCGAACAAAAAGATTTGGCGGACAAAGCACGGGAAATCTCTAAACAACTGACGGCAATCGAGGAAGAATTGATGCAGACAAAAATCAAAAGCGGACAGGACGCGCTCAATTTTCCGATAAAATTAAACAATAAAATTGCCGCCCTCGGTTCAAGCGTTGACAGTTCCGACGACGCGCCAACCGCGCAATCTTACCTTGTTTATAATGATTTGACGGCGAGAATTGATGTGCAACTTGCGCGTTTGGCAAAACTCAAAGCCGAAGACATCGCGGAATTTAACAAACAATTCGCGGCGAAAAATCTGCCGGTGATTGTTACAAAGAAATAAGATGATTTAACAGAGATAAAAAGGATGAAACGGATAAATATATTAGCACAAGAAAATTAAATTGATTTTTGCTCATTTAAAAATCCCCGTTTATCCTCTTCATCCCTGTTAAATAATTCTTGGAGAAAAACTGTGTCTCAAAATTTTCAAGCAGGTGATTTTTTAATTTTTCAAATCGAAAGTGCGTATGGACTTTTGCGTATATTAGCAATTGATGAAACCGCCGAAGATAAAGTTTGGCATCTTGCGGCGTATAACGAGATGTTTCTCGATATTGAGATGGCAGATGCGGCTTTGGAAAATTCAATCAGTTTAACCATCAACTATCCGCATCTTGCGCTGACAAACCGTGCTTTTGAAAGCACACAAGTGGCGCGGATGAAAAACGAACAGCTAACCGAAAATGCACTGAAGGTCTATGAAGATTGGAAAACGAGTGAGAACCGCCAGGTTTCCGACCTTTCCGTCAGATTATTGCTCGGTTTAAGATGATCGGCTAACTCTTTCCTTGAGATTTTTTGTCGTGTATTCGGCAATGCTTGCAGGAACATTATCAGAAAGATCGGCTTCGTTTAATAATTCATTCGTTGGAACTGCTTTTAATTCTTCCGGCTTATTTTCTTCGCTTCGCTTGGGCTTGGCGATTTGTTTTTTTAACAACAAAGTCCGCCAAAATGTTTGCACTTGCCACGCAAACATGGCAGTCAGAAAACCTGCCGTCAAATAAATTATTATTGGCGTGTCGTCTTTGCCAAGAAAAAAATAATAGAGCGAAATTGCCAGCGTCAGACTGACGATTGCCGTCAACAGATTCAAAAACGCATTGGCTGTTAAATGTTCTTCAGGCGTAGTTTCGCGCCTTTTGAGCTTATTAAAATCTGGCAAAAACTTTCCGCATTGACGGCAATATGTGTTTTCTTCTTGTTCGGCTTTTCCACAATTTGGGCAAAACATACTTTCATTAAACGGCAGATAAATTTTAATGTTTCTTGTTCCTACGTTTCAATTCCTTATCAATCAAATCGAGTTCGCGGCTCATTTGTCCCATCACGGATGTATTTTCTTTCGCCCGACGAATCAAATACGGCAATGTGTCGGCAACCGGACCGTAAGGGACATATTTGGAAACATTGTAATCGTTGTCTGCCAAAATATATGAAAGATTGTCGCTCATTCCGTAAAGTTGCGAGAAAAAAACGTGCGGATGATTGTGTGCAGTTCCTTTTTCTTCCAATTTTTCAGCCAGCATTTGAACGCTTTTCTCGTTGTGTGTGCCGGCGACAAAGGCAATTGTTTCAATATTTTCCAAACAATATTCGATTGCCAAATCATAATCGCGGTCAGTCGCCGCTTTATCGGGCTGAATCGGCGATTCATAATTCATTTCTTCGGCGCGTTCACGTTCTTTTTCCATATACGCGCCGCGCACGAGTTTGACCGCTAAAAGATAGCCTTTTTCTTTTGCGTCGGCGTGAGATTTTTTGAGAAATTCGAGTCGGTCGTGGCGATAGAGTTGAATCGTATTAAACACAATCGGCTTTTCCTGGTTGTATTTTTCCATCATTTCCGTTGCCAAACGATCAACCGCATTTTGTATCCAAGATTCTTCTGCGTCAATAAAAATCGGCTGCTGGATGGAATTGGCAAATTCACAAATTTCGTTGACGCGCTTTTGTGTGCGATGCCATTTGGCATTTCCTTTGGCATCGAGTTTTTTACAAGCACTGACCTTTTCCAAAGTGCCAAGCGGTGCAATGCCTGTAACTTTGAAAACGGCAAACGGAATTTTGCCATCGTTTTTAGCGCGTTCGAGGTTGCGAATCGTTTCGTTTTTAGTGCGTTCAAAATCTTCGTCCGCCGATTTTCCTTCGACCGAATAATCGAGAATCGTTCCGATATTTGAACAGCCGAGTTTTTCAATCGTCGGCTGACATTCTTCAATCGTTTCGCCGCCGCAAAACTGTTTGAAGATTGTGTTTTTGACTAAACCTTTGATTGGCAAGCCTAATTTCAAAGCAAATTCGGTTGTTTTCGTGCCGAAATTCGTCAAAAAAGGCGAGTTCATCAACTTAAAAAGCCAATGCTTTTTTGCAAGTTCGGCATCAGATTTATCGGCAAAGGCTGTTTTTGTGTCTTGAAAGTTTAATTTAAATTCGCTCATCGGGCATTGTTAATTTCTTTTAAAAACTTTATTGCTTTTTTTGAAATTAAACAATAATTGTATATCAATTCACCGAAAAATAAACACGGATTGTTTCTTTAGCGATTTTCCTTTATCATTTTTACTTTTATCAAAGGAATTTTTTATGAGCAAAGGATTAACAAAAAGGTCGGAAAATTATTCAGAATGGTATAACGAAATCGTCAAACGGGCGAATTTGGCGGAAAATTCAGCTGTGCGCGGTTGTATGGTCATTAAGCCTTACGGGTTTGCGATTTGGGAAAAGATGCAACGTGCGCTGGACGATATGTTTAAGGAAACAGGTCATCAAAACGCTTATTTTCCGCTGTTTGTCCCAAAATCGTTTCTTGAAAAAGAAGAAGAACACGCCGAAGGTTTTGCCAAAGAATGCGCCGTCGTCACGCATTACATTTGAAGAAAAATCCTGACGGGAAAGGCTTAATCGTTGACC
>JANOXW010000085.1:0-3491 GCA_031418635.1 Acidobacteriota bacterium | reverse complement strand
GTATTTCTTCAACTTAACCGCCAATAGTTAATAGTGAATAGCCAATAGTTAAGCACGAAGTTGACCGTTATTCGCTGTTAGCTGTTCGTTATTCGCTGTTAAATAAGGAAATGTCGGTCGCTGTGAGCGACAAAAACCGAAGATTTTATTATTATTTGAAAAATTTAAACAGACTCTTAAACAGGCTAAAACCTGCATAATACAAACTTATTTTGGAAAGTAATCTAATAAAATATCAGTAAAAATAAGATTCTATTTGTGGCTTTGATTCTCAAAAAATTAAAAAAAGGAATAAATTATGTCATTTTATTTTAATAAATCCTTTGTCATAGTCGGACTAATTTTCCTGATTTTAGGATTGAGTGAAAATTTATCGGCGCAGAAAGTGCGGCTTCGGGCGCAGATTAATCCTGATTGCGGTTCAAGTTCAAACTTGAAATTTTCGGACATTTACGCTGACGGAAACATCGCCGTGCAGGGAAGTTTCGATTGTCGCGGCGCGTTTATTTACGACATTTCAAATCCCGACGCTCCACAATTAGCGGCGTGGTATAATCCGGGCAACAATCAACGATTTCTCGAAGTTGTTGTTATCGGCAATCGCGGTTATTTCGGAAGCGGAAACGGCAGTGGCGTTCATATTGTTGACCTGACAAATCCTTACGCGCCGACTTTATTGGGAGTTGTTAATTCAACCAAAGGCAACGGGCATAATTCGATTCACGAAATGCTGATTTGGGGCGATTATCTGATAGAAAATTTTAACGGAACTTCCAATAAAATTATCAAAGTCATCAATATCAGCAATCCGGCGAGTCCGGTTTTTATCCGCGACATCAATCCAACCGAAATTCAATGGGTTCACGCTATGCACATTCGCGGCAATCGAATGTTCACTTCGGGTTGGGGCAATTCTTCTAATCGCGGCAGAACCGAAATCTACGACATTTCCAATATCGGCACACAAGCCCCGACTTTGCTCGGTTTTCTTGACGACCAAACAAGTATTACAGCCGGTAATAATATGCACAGCAGTTGGACGAGTGAAGACGGAAATTATCTTTACAGTTGCCGCGAAACGATTGACGGCAACGGTGATGTGCGTGTTTATAATATTACAAATCCGGCACAACCGCTTTTGGTTAATCGGCTTTCGATGCAAGGTTTAGGACTAAATGCCGTTACGCCGCATAATCCGGTTGTGATGGGAAATTATCTCTACGTCGCGTGGTATCAAGCCGGTTTGCAAGTTTTTGACATAAGCGAACCACGTTCGCCGCGAAGAGTCGGACAATATGATACTTTTCAACCGGCATTTTTTGAAGCCGACAATTCAAAACAATTAACTGCTGAACCGTGGGAATTTATTTGCGGTTTCAACAGTCCGCAAAACAGCTTGCCGACAAGCTACGACGGTGCTTGGGCAGTTTATCCGTTTTTGGGACAAGACAAGGTTTTAGTGGGTGATTTAGCTAATGGTTTATTGATTCTCGATGCCAGCAAAATCAATTCGTCGCTAAAAAATCAAGTTTCTGATTTTGATGGCGACGGCAAAACGGATTTTTCCGTCTATACGCCGGATACGGGCGTTTGGCGAGTCGAAAACAGTTCAAACAATGCTTCAAATTTCTTCCAATTCGGCATCAGCACCGATAAACTTGCCACCGGAGACTATGACGGCGACGGCAAATCCGATTACGCAGTTTGGCGCGAGAGCAACGGTTTTTGGTATATCTGGGGAAGCACAAGCGGTTTTCGCGCCGTTCAATTCGGCACTAATGGCGATATTCCGGTAGCGGCTGATTATGATGCCGACGGTAAAACCGATATTGCTGTTTGGCGACCTTCAAACGGCATTTGGTATATCTTGCAAAGCACTCTTGGATTTCGCGCTTTTCAGTGGGGAACAAATGGCGACAGGGCTTTTAGCGGCGATTACGAAGGCGACGGGAAAGCCGATTTTGTGGTCTATCGTCCGTCAAACGGCTTTTGGTATGTTTTGCAAAGTTCTTCTAGTTTGCCGCTTTATCAACAATTCGGCATCAGCACCGACAAACCGCTAATGGGCGATTTTGACGGCGATGGCAAATCTGATTTTGCTGTATATCGCCCTGCCGAAGGAAATTGGTATTGGCTCAATTCGAGAGATAATTCTTTAAGCGTTTATAATTTCGGTTTAGCGGAAGATTTACCGATTCCGTCCGATTACAACGGCGACGGAAAGGCTGACGTTTCTGTTTTTCGTCCAAGCAATAATACTTGGTATCGTTTAGATATTTCAAATTTCACATTTAGCGCACGAGTTTTTGGACAAAACGGTGATGTGCCTTCGCCGACTTCGGTGCAACCTATTGGTCAGTAAATGTAAGAACAAATAAGGTTAGAAAGAAACAAAACTATTAACTATCAACTGTTCACTATCAACTATTATTCATAAAAATCTTTTGTTTAACAGTTGACAGTTGATAGTGAACAGTTGATAGTTTTGGAGATAAATTCGTTACAACTTTATTTGTCTATACAAGTAAGCATTGAGCCAAAGAAAAATTTACTACTATTTTTTGATGCTAACATGAAACTCTTATTAAACATCCAAAGCGGATCGCTGAACGGCAGCAGATTTGAATTGACGGAAGGTTTTCTGACCGTCGGGCGTAGTGAAAATTGCAGTATCAAGTTTGATCCGTTGCAGGAACGCATCGCTTCCAAACAGCATTGTTTTATCGAAGCCAAACCCGACGGCTTTTATCTGATTGATAATCAAAGCACGAATGGGACATTGCTTAACGGAAACAAAATCGAAACCGCGAAACTGAATTCGGGTGATACGATTCAGTTTGGCAAAGGCGGCATCGAAGCAAACATTTTTCTCGAAGCCGAACCGCAATCCAGCCAACCAACCGTCTTAAAACAAGACTTTTTACCGCCGCCACCGACACAACTCGGACAATTTCAGATGCCGCCGTCTAATTATCCGCCGACTCCACCACCGCCGGAGAATTGGCGGAATTCGATGTCGAATTTCGGTTTGCAAAATCCGGTCATTGAACCGCAACAAAACCAAACAGGAAAATATGTCATCATCGGAATTGCGATTTTTGCCGTCATTTTTCTGTCGCTAATCGTCGTCGGCATAATGTTTCTGAGCATCGGACCGATTGCCGCCGTGATTGCCGCCCTCATTGCCTTTGTGCCGGCGATGTTTTATATTTTGCCGTTGATTTGGCTTGACCGTTATGATCCCGAACCGCTTTGGCTGCTGGCGTTGGCTTTTGGTTGGGGCGCACTCGTTTCAGTAATTTTTTCGTTTGTGGTGAACACGGTCATCGGCGCAGTCGCCGGAGATATTGTTGGCGGAGTGATTTCCGCGCCCGTTTTTGAAGAAGGTTCAAAAGGCTTAGGATTGGTTTTGCTTCTGGTTTTCTTCCGCCGTTATTTTGACGATATTTTAGACGGCGTTATTTTTGCCGGTGTTATTGCGCTTGGTTTTG
>JANOXW010000084.1:0-1591 GCA_031418635.1 Acidobacteriota bacterium | reverse complement strand
AATCTGAATTTTCATTTCACAACCTCAACCACAATTCCGCCGAAACGATGTTCATTTGCATAACATCTTATGCTGTCAATATAGCAAATATGTTTGTCGTACCTTTCGTCTGTTCCGCGGTAAAACGCCGAAAATCCGTCCGACAAACTTTCGTTTGAAAATTGCAGACGGCGACCGTAAGCGTCCGATGCTTTGTTCTTACACCTTTCGCAAACTTGATTCGGGTAACGTTCCCAATGACTAGGGCGAACGCATCTAAAATTGTAAAACTTTGAGCAAGTAATTTTCATCCCAACCCGCTTTCTTGCGTTTGCCTTCAATTCCTCTTTTGCAACTTTTTTCCTGCTTCAACAAATTTATTCCGAGGTGCCTCAAAGTTGCTAAATTCTCGGCTGATTTTGCTTCCCGAACTTGATTTGCGTCTTCTCTAAATCCAATGTCTAAGCACCAATGCAGGTTGTTTTCGATTGCCCAATGTCCTCTCACACATTTTAGGGCTAATTCCGCATTTGCCTCTAAACTGCTGATAAAATATCGTCTTTCGACTGTTTTCTTACCGCCGATTACTTCCCGAATCGCTTCCACCATCACGATACTTTTCAAGTTTTTCCACTTTTCTTTGCCTTCCAGCCAACCAATTTCTTCGGTTACCCAACATCGTCTTTCTTCGATTCGTCCGTGTCCTTTTTCTAACGTTTCGCTGTAATCATACTTGATTTCCGGGAACCCGATTCGCTCTCCCCAATCAAGATAATCTTTAATATCGCGGTGCAAATTCCCTTGATTTCCTTTCAAGGCAATCACATAATCCGCCTCTTTTTCCGCGATTTCTTTGACGATTTCCGTTTGACAACCCATCGCGTCTATCGTCACGATACAGCCTTTTAAGTCCAAAATCCGCAACAATTCCGGAATCGCAGTGATCTCGTTCGATTTCTCTGCACAACGCACTTGCCCCAACACGATCGACTGTTCGGCTGCCCACGCACTGACGATATTTAACGCTTTTTTGTTCTTCAGCGGTTCTTTGCTGCCGCACAAAGTCTTGCCGTCAATGTTTACCAAACTTCCTTCGCTCAAACTGACGACAGAATTTATCCAATCCGCAAATAATGTCTTTAACTCGATATTATCCAACAAGATAAAGACTCTCCGAAAAGTGTCGTGCGACGGGATTCCGTTCTGTAATTCTAAAAATGAAGCAAACCACTCTCGTTTTGCCTCGCCGAATTCGGCAATATCTTCCCAATTATCTGCCCCGCAAATCGTTCCGCAAACCGCAATTACCAAAATATCTTTCAAACAATGCAGCTTTGTTCTTTCAACTCGCGGGTCTTTTATTTCACCGACTTTTTCAAATAAACTCTTTGCTTTTAACACTTTCAAGTATTTTCTCCCGGTTCTTGGAATTTACTTGAAAGTTTGACATATTACTCTTTCTATTTACAATTTAGATGCGTTCGCCCTATCAAGATAGGCGTTAGAGCAAATACGGTTCCTGCAAGGTCGTTGAAAAATCTAACCGCGTTTATTTTTAAGAATAAAAACCGGCTTCGGCTGACTTTGCAAGAGCCGTCCATTAAGGCAAATT
>JANOXW010000083.1:0-2656 GCA_031418635.1 Acidobacteriota bacterium | reverse complement strand
CTGTTCGGAAAAGTCGGCGCGCCCGGCGATGTCGGTTGCAGTAATGCCACGAAGTAATCAACACCATTGCGTTGTAAAGCGTTGGAAGTCGCCCGCAATGGAATGCGTTCATAATAAACTCCGTAGCTGGCGCGAACAACTGTTTTGCGATCTCCGGGAGCATACGAAACTCCGAAGCGTGGCGCGAGATTGTTCGTGTCGGTTTGTATCGGGTCGGGCAGATTTTGTTGGTCATAGCGCAAGCCCAAATTAAAAGTCAAATCCTGACGCGGTTTCCATTCGTCCTGCACGAAAACTCCGAAGTTCGGGTTTGATTGAAACTGCGAAGGTCTGCCAAAGGCTTGTTGATATTGGCTATAATTGCCAGTGAGAAAGTTGTTCAGCGTGGTGAAATTATAAACGCCCTCAAAAGAACCCGGGAAAAATATGTTCAGACGGTTGAGCAGAAACTCCGCGCCTACTTTGAGCGAGTGTCTGCCGAAGGTCGTGCTGTAACTGTCGCTTACTTGAAAAAGATTAACATCGCGTTCCAACGGCGAGAAGGTTGCAATGCCCAAACTCGCTACGTTGGTGATGTTGATTGCCGGACCAACCAAGTCATTTGGCGGCGCGTCGAGATTACTGCGGCGATATTGAAAGCGCAATTCATTGATTGAACGCGACGAAATTGTGGTTACATTGTTGACGTTGAAGGTGTGGTCTTGGTCAGCCAAATTCGTGCCGCGGCTGACGGTGTTGATACCGCCGACGGTGCGCGAATTAACCGAAGATATGTCGTAAAGGCTGTAAGTTACCGCAAGTTGATTGGTAGAATTTAATTGATGGTCAACCCGTGCAAAATAGTTGGTTATATCAGTTCCGCCCGGCGCAATGCCGGTAACAACCCGCGCTCCGCCGAAGTTGATTGCGTCGAGTCGCGCATTGATTGTGGCGACATTTGCCGGTGAAATCGTGATAACCGTTGCATCATCGCGCCGCGTTTGTTCAAAATTCGTAAATAAAAATGTTCGGTTTTTAACAATCGGTCCGCCGACGCTGACACCGTATTGATATTGTTTGAGCGGGTCTTTGGTCGGTGCTAAGGCGTTTCTCGCATCGAAGCGGTCATTGCGTAAAAAGCCGTAGCCTCTGCCGCGCCAGTTGTTTGTTCCCGATTGCGTCAGGATATTTATAAAACCACTCGACGCTCTGCCGAATTCGGCGACACCGCCCGACGTAATGACTTGGAATTCGCGGATAACGTCTTGACTGTAAGAAGTTCCGGCTAAATCAGCCGCGTCGTCATTGCCGGAAGAACCGTCAACTACGAAGCCGGTGTTGAGATTGCGCTGTCCGGCGATGGAAATACCTGTTCCCTGAACGGCGGAAGTTTCGGCAAAACGCTGTGGCGTTCCCGAATTTGTCCGCGAAACGCCCGGCACGAGCAATGCCAAGTCGAGATAATTGCGTCCGTTGAGTGGTAAATTCTCGACATCGCGCGGCAAAATCGTTTCCGTAACCTGCGTTCTCGCGGTTTCGATGATGTTTGTGTCGGCGGTAACGTCAACTTGCGCGTTGACTTCACCGATGGCGAGTTCAAAGTTCATTTCCAACGCTTGCCCGATGGTTACAACCATACGTTTGACCGACGGTGCAAAGCCTGACTTTTCGGCTTTGATTTCATAGTTGCCGGCGGTCAGATACGGAAAGCGAAAACGTCCGTTCGAGTCGGCGTTGACGGTTTGCTTTTGATTAGTTTCGAGTTGCGTCGCAGTTACGGTTGTGCCGCTGACGATTGCTTTGTTATTATCTTCGACGACACCGCTTAAAGTCGCGGCAGTTATGGTTTGCTGGGCAAAGACGCTCTGTCCGTTCAGCCCGACGAGTATCAAAAAGCATAAAGTTAATATTATATTGCGTGTTTTCATTATTCATTACCTCATTCTTTCAAATCCGTCTGCGACAGCCGACGGGTAAAGTTTGTTTTGTCAGAACCGCCTGTCTAAACGGACGGTTTTTCAATCGCGGATTGCGCCATCTGCTTAGGCAGACGGTTCTGACCTTTCCACGCTTGAAAAACATACGACTATTCTTCGTGGTTAAAAACCGGCGTGGAAAATCTATTGATGCTATGTATTGGTAGATATTAAGAAAACAAGACGGGCGGACCGCGCGAAGATGTTTGACGCGACCAAATTTGGTCAGCGAAGGTGAAGATTGTATGAGTTTCAAATTCGAGTGTCGCTACAAAAGTCGGTGGACGCGCCAGTGTAGCGAAGGAAAATACTATTGTCGGAAGACTGTTGTTGGCGTTGTCTGAAACTTGAATTGCCTTGTGTAATGAAAGCCGTTTCAGGACAATCATTAGAAAATTGTGTTTTTAGAAAAGGAAGATGTTGAATTTCTTGAGAATCGAGTTGCGGTTGGTCATCCGGCGGCGACTTGGAGAGCAAAAGAAAGTTGTGCCCAGCACCTACGCTCAATTCGTGCTGCCAACACCTCCCGGATTTCGAACGAAGCGGAACCCTTGGGATCACGGCTTCGACGTGTTCGATGGCGATCGTGATGAATCACTTGGCCAACTGATGGTCTACGGCAAACGGTCGTTCGAGGACCACGAGAATGAGGCGAAGCTGCAACTGGATTGTCACACGAGATTCAACGGCCGCGGCCTGGG
>JANOXW010000082.1:0-2614 GCA_031418635.1 Acidobacteriota bacterium | reverse complement strand
GATTGATTGCGATTTTTCTCTAATATAGCGTAAAACCCTTTTAGTTTATTTTCTGGAGAATTCTTGTTTTTCATTGTTTGAATTCTTCTAAGATTTGCTTCTTCCTTACGTTCTGCAAAGATATTGATGTGATTTTTACTTCTTTCTTTTAGATTTTCATTATCTTGATGGAACATTTCAAAAGCAATCTTATATTTTTCATCAAAATGATTTTTGCAATTTCTCCACGCTGTTAATAAATCTTCGGGTTTAATCATCATCGTCGCATATTCCCAAGTTTTCCCGCGCCGCAAAATTTCCTGTAAAAGTTTTTCCGCTTCTAAACTATCTTCGATTTGCTTGCCGTCCAATGAAGTAACTTCGTATTCGATGCGTTTTGATTTTTTTATTCCCTGAAATTCCCAAAATTGAATCGCCAGAAGATAATCTCCGGTTCGTGCAGAATCTGTTTTTAGTTCAACTGCCGCAGTTGGAAAAAAGGCATTTTCATTTTTTTGATGATTCTCTGTAATCCATTTTACAAGCGGGTGAAAATGTGTAAGCATTTCGCGGTTCGGATAAGATTGTGCTTGTTCGCTATCAAAACATAAAATATCGGAATCATCACTTCCGTGACTCAACGATGTAAAAAGCGGCGGATTTTGATTGCGGCAAAACCAATGTAAATCGTTTCGCGCTTTGTTTGAAAGTTTGATCGTCGCAAAACCTTCCTGTGGTTTATGCCAATTTAAACTCGTGCCGTAATAATCTGAGTTTTCAAAAAAATCTTCGATAAAACGTCGTAAATCTTCAGGCGTAATTCGTCTGCCGAGTTCACGCGCCGCGCCGATTTGTTCCAAAATGTAATCAGCCGAGCCTAGAAAAACGGTGCTTTGTTCGACGAGTTCTTCTTCCTGCTGCCGTTTGTTTTCCGTTGCAAGTATTGTTTGTTCGATTCTTTTCGCGGTTTGTTCCGGCGATAATCGACGACTTAATAAGTCAAATGAAAGCTGTTGTGTAAGTTCACCTAAAATCGGTTCTAAATCGCCCAAACTACGTTCAAAAATTCCGATGCGGTCATAAAGCCGATGTAAAATTTTTTCTTCAATCGTATCGGTAACGGCAAAATTGACAATCGAAATTTTGTCCGCTTTTTGACCTAACCGATCAACGCGACCGATTCGCTGCTCAACTTTCATCGGATTCCAAGGCAAATCGTAATTAATAATAATACGGCAAAATTGTAAATCAATTCCTTCCGCGCCGACTTCCGACGAAAGCAAAATTCGGCGGTTCGGGTTTGTTCGGAAAATTTCGATTAATTCCTGACGTTCGTCCATCGGAATACCGCCGTGAATCATTACGGGCGCGAAACCTTCGTTAGTCAAACGCTTTTGTAAATAAGCAAGCGTTTTTTTGAAGTAAGAAAAAATAATAATTTTTGCATCGGGTTCGCGCTCAAAACGAATTCGCAAAGCGTCAACCAAAACATCAAATTTACTGTCGGGCGTATCGTCGTTCCATTCAGTAATTAATTGTTCAAGTTCGAGCCACGAATCCACCGTTTCATTCTTTTGAACATTATCTATATCGAAACTCAATTCTTCCAAAATTTCTTCATCAACAGTGAGGGAATTTTTTCGGTAATGTTCGACCATTGCCGGAATGCAACTTGCCATTTGTCTTTGCGGCATCATCAAAGCAAACGCCGCAATTTTATTGCCCGAAAAACTTTGAACACGATTTTGCACTGATTCAGTTACAGATTGATAAAATTCCGCTTCGCGCTCGTTTAGTTGAACTTGCAAAGAATTTGATTCGCGCACTACGCGCCACTCGGTAACTTCGCGTTTGCGTGTGCGGGAGATGTGCGAACTCAAAAGGTTTAGTTTTTCGAGCAAAAGTCCCGTTTCAACTATGTCGCCATGATTTTTCGGTGAAAGCGTTTCAAATTTTGTTAGAAGCTGCCGCAAATTTGAATTGTTGCGAAATGATGAAAAGTCTTTGAGCAATTCGATTTGCTCACGCGCTTGTTCAATCTTCGGCGGATGAAAACGAAGCATATTTTGCGCCTGAACAATGGGCTCATTTTCTACAATCAATTGCTCAAATTGCCACAACTCACTGAATTCATTTTCGTCAAGTAAGTTAAGCAAGCGGTAAAGGTCTTGACTGCCGAGATGAATCGGTGTTGCCGTCAGCAAAACTAATGCTTCGGTAATATCAGACAAAACCTTCCCGACAGCGTAAGATTTTGTGTTTGTATTTCGCAGATGATGCGCCTCGTCAATGATAATTAGATCAAACTTATACGGCGTGTTTTCAAACTCGGCGAGTGCGGTTTGAACCGAATCTTGACGAATACTGTTCAAACTGCAAACCGCCGCGCATTGAAAACTCTGACCTTCTTGGCGAAAATCTTCCAATAGAGAACGAAGTCCTTTAGCGTCATAAATTTCAGCCTTCGTATCAAACCGAAATTTTAATTCTTTTTTCCATTTTTCGCGTAACATCGAAGGGCAAACCACCAAAAGTCTTCGAGCATCGAAGCGTGCCTTTGCTTCGAGCCAAATTAATCCGGCTTCAATAGTTTTTCCCAAACCGACCTCATCAGCAATCAAAATTCGATTATTAA
>JANOXW010000081.1:0-2946 GCA_031418635.1 Acidobacteriota bacterium | reverse complement strand
GCGGTAAATCTCGGTTGTTCCGACAATCAACGGCGCGTTGTAATTTTCTTTGCGGTCGCCTGTTAAAATTCCGACATTTTCCGCGCCGAATTCCGTAGAAAATTCTATGTATTTTGAATTTGTCAAGGCTTTCAGCGGCGTTGTATACCAAGCGCGTTTGCCTTGTTCAAGCAGTCGGCGAATTTCTTCACGCGCAATCCAAGTTTTGCCGCTTCCCGTTGGCGCGGTAACAAGAACGTCTTCAAATTCAATGGCTTCAATCGCTTCGGTTTGAAAATTGTCGGGAACAAACGGCGCAGGTTCGGGTGTGCCGATGCCTTCCAAAAGTTTTTCTAAAGATTTTTTTGAGACAGACGCAAAACGTGATGAATCGTTTTTCGCGGAACTTTCTGGTGCAAGTTCGCGTTTAAATTTACGTTCATTACGGCGATTGGAGTTTGAACGGCTTTTTTTGTCTTGGCGGGCGCGTTTCATTAACGCCATATTAAATGTTTGTCAGCGCAAAGTCTATTGCTTTCAATCGGCAGACAAAAATGCTAGAATTTCAGATTGCGTCGCAACCATTTTTTGATGGATTGCGTCCAAGATTTTGTTGATTATTTAACCATTTTTTAAGATAGAGCTTTTATAATTATAGTTATGCAGGAAGAAAAGGAATTTTTACAAAATTACGAGTTAAAAAATTGGAATCTCTCATCGCGCCTTTATAAAATTTTCGGCATTTCGGCGATTGCCAATCTTTTGGTTTTTGCCGTTATCGGTCAAACCGATTTGTTGACGAGAAAAGGTTGCGACAGTCCGTTTGTCAGTCAGATTTGCCAAGTTTTAGATACGGTTTATGTCGGAACTGCGTTGTTCGGCACGGATGCCGAATTTGCCATCAAAGATTACGAAAAAACCGAACTTGCCGATTCCGACATTACATATATTGACGTTTCGGGCGAAACTCCGCCGTTGACCTATCCCGAAGGTTATTTTGCGCTTGCCAATCCAGATCAGTTTGCGATGACGCAAAATACGGATTTTCCGATGATGCCGCCAACATCTTATAACGGTTTTCCGACAACTCCGCCTGTCCAAAACGGGACGAATCTTTTAAATACGCCGCAGGTTGTCCCGACACCGAACAACAATGCGATTACAGGAACTATTCCTGATTCACCGTTCACCACTAGCGGAAGTCCAACGATTAAAATTCCGAAACAGCCGAAAGTAAAAATCCCGAAATTGCCGAAAATAATCAACAATTCGCCCAAGGAATTACCAAAATTAGATGGCGACAAGGCGACGGCTGACAAAGATACAAAAGAGCCGAAACAGCCTGGTATTTCGAGCGATCCCGTAACTGATTTTAGACCGAACAAAAAGCCGTTACAGGATTTTGCCGACGAGATTTTAGCAAAACGAGTTGATAAGCAGAAAGTGCAAAGTAATCTCGATTTGACCAAATCCTTTAAGGTTACGATGTCGGGTGTGTTGACCGAAAACGGAGAACTAGACCCGAAAAAATCGGGCTTTGTCAAACTAAAAGACGAAGAACAGGGCGATCAAGAAATGGTTGATATTGCTAAAGCCGCGATTGAAGCCATCAATAAAAGCGGTTTGTTTTATTATCTGAAAACTCTCGGCGTGGACAAAGTTGACTTTACGCTGACGCAAGACGACAAACAACTCTACGCGGTTATTACGTCAAGCCAAAAGGACGAAAACAAGGCTAAAAGCGTCGCAAGTGGATTTAATAACATACTTTCAATTGCCAAACTGACGGTCAAAGAAGAGGAACTTAAAACCTTGCTCAATGCCGCTATCGTTGAACCACAAGGGAAAAATTTTGTCTTGAACTTCAAACTCGACAAGCCGATTGCCCAAAAATTGATAGAACAGAAGTTGCAAGAAGCCGAAGCCAAGAAAAAAGAAGCGGAACAAAACAAACAACCGAACAGCACGGCACAAAATGCCAATACAAATAAAGCGGCTAAATGAAAAAGTTTGGTAAAATTATCTTTCTTGCTTGCGGCATAGCTTTAACGCTTACCGCTTTTACCGTTTTCGCGTAAGTTGTTTTTAGTAAATGAGTAATTCAAAAAATTACAATTCAATAGTTTTTCTCACGACGCTCTCGGTCTATCTCGGCTTGGTGTTGGTCGGTGCGCCGCCGATTTTAGCTCACGCAGCGATGACACGGCACTTTGATATTCAAAATGAAATTGAAGTTAAGGATGATTTAGATAAGAAGCCGAAAAATGATAACGAATTAAATCAAGACATCGAATTAATCAAAAAACTCGAAATTGCTAAAGCTATTAACATTTTTCTTGATGATCTAAAAAAATTAGAAAGCATTAGCAAATTTAATTCTAAAACTGAATGGAATTTTTCTTGCAAATTTTGGCTTGAAGAATATGGCACAACCCAAACAAGTTCAAAAAATTGTAATGTTTCAAATCCTTGGTTAGAAACTGCTGTCGTTCAATTAATTTTAGCGGCAAAACCCTTTGATGTTTATTCGATTTCCGAATATCTTCCAAATTGTAATGGAGAATCATGTCGAGAAACGTCCATAAATGTTGATTCAAATGCTAATGAATTTTCACTAACTTTCTCATTTAAAAAATCAACTTCCCAAAAAGCAAAAATTGTAGCGGAAGCATTTAATAAAGTTTTTATTACGCAAAAAGTTGCATTAAAAAATTCTGTAAATCTACCAATTTACGAAAATACAAAAGCAACGTCAGAAAACAACCAAGTTCTCATCGTTACACGCCTTCCACGCGGTTCGCTTGATGCGCTTCTCGCCCGAAAAGACGCACAATAAGCGGCGAAGAAGTGGAAAATTCTTGAAAGTTATTTGAAAATCTTAACGGTCGCCAAAGGCGACAAACAATATAGCGTAGGGTGAAACCCTACGGAAAATGCAAATAATGTTCCGACGCTGAAAGTGTCGAA
>JANOXW010000080.1:0-4423 GCA_031418635.1 Acidobacteriota bacterium | reverse complement strand
CGGCTTGTTCGATAAATTCCGCCCGCGCCCTAAAATCTGCGTTTCGATGAATAAGAAAAACGCTCTTTGCCGTTTCCGCCAAAATCAGAGCGTTTTCAAATGCCGCATCGCCACCGCCGATAATTGCGGCATTTTTGCCGTTGACAAAATCTTGGTCGCGCTTGCCTGATTCGATAATCCCTTTGTTTTTGAACTTTTCTTCGCCCGCGATGTTCAACCTTCGGCGACTAACGCCCGTGGCAATAACAATTGTTTTGGCACATATTTCACCGTCTTTGAGCAAAACTATTTTATTTTCCAAATCAATTTTGACAATTTCGCTTGATAATTGAATCGCAAACTTGCGCCGTTCAATCTGTTTGAGAAAAATATCGCGCAGTTCACGCCCGTTTTCTGCTTCACTGCCGAGATGGTTTTTTATCGCATTATAAGTCCATAAAAGCTGACCGCCGAGTTCGTTCTTTTCCTCCAAAAGCAAAGCGTTCAAGCCCACTTCGTCGCACCACAAACCCGCCGAAAGCCCCGCCGCGCCGCCGCCGATGATGATTACATCGAAATTTACTACTGCTTGACTCATATTTAAGGAAACTCTACCATCAATTTTCAAATTGTTCTAAAATCGTTCCTAACAGTCCGAAATCCGAAACGGTTTTTCGTTCAATGCCTTTATCTGTAAAACGGGTTTCGGTGAAATAAATTGTGTCGCCTGTTTTGTTTTCGTCTTTCAATTCTGTCAACGCTTCGACAATTTTTTTCGCCGAATCGCTGTCTTTGGCAAAAGTAACAGCGACGGTTTTGGCATTGGTAAATGTTTGAAAATATTCGGTTTTAGTAAAATTATTCCCGCTTTGTTTCGCCTGCAAACAGCGCGAAACGCTTTCGTTGTCGCCTAAAACAAGTTTGTTTTCGACAAATGCCGCCGTCAAATTGCCGTCTTTCGATTTCCAAATGTTATCGTTTTCAGGTTGCGTTTTAAAGTCTATTTCGGCGATTGATTTCTTAACATTTTCCGCGTTTTTGACATCAACAATGACCGCTGTTTTTTCGCCTTCAACGTCAAATTTAGCGGTTAAAATTTCCGAACCAATCGCGCTCAAAAAAGTTTCCGCGTCGGTAATGCCGTAAGGTGAAAGCAAACTGTTAGAGAAATTTATTAAAAGTTTTCCGCTTAAATCGTCGGTGTTTTTAGCCATAACTAACAACAGACTGCGCCACGCGATTTGCGGTTTTTGCAGATTGTAACGAGTTGCGCTCTTTACGTCCGCGGGCAAAAATTCCGCCGCATTTGATGAAGATTGCGAAGATGCAACTAGTGTTTCTTTGAATACGGAAGAAACTTCTTGATTCAAAGAAATACTTATTTTGTCCTCGATTCCTTTTTCCGTTTTAGTTGCCGTCCAAAAGATTTCCCGCGTTGTTTTTTGCACAATTTGCGGCAAAACCCGCGCAATAAAACTTCGCCCACCGGCATCTTCGGTGGCGTTTATTGCGGTTGAAACACCCGCGAGATTGGCGATTTGTGCCACGCCATCGGGCGAAATGTAGCCAAAAGCCAAAGCGTTTTCGGCTTTGTCAAATCGGGCGAAACCTTCATTTTTTAATAAATTCTCGGCTTCACCGCGCTTCACCGCCAAACATTTTTCGATTGCGGTTTCGTCGTTGCCGAAAAAGATTTGGCTTGCTTTAACAAACGCAAATATTTGGCGTTTGTCGGTTGCCGTCCAAGTGTAAAACTTTCCTCCATTTTTGTCAGAAATTTGAACATCTACCGTTTCGCCGTAATTTTCCTTGACGAATGTTGAGAGTTTTTCTTCGACAAAACCGCGTGTTTGCCATTCCCAAGTGTGTGTGTCGGCAACGGCGACAAAATGCGGTTTGAAATTTAAGATTGATTGTTCGTCGGTGATTTGTTTTTCCGAAGTTTCAAAATCCGTAACGGCAACGGCAATTTGAATATTTTCAAGCGCAGAAAAATCAGGTTTGCTCTTTGCAAGTTCTTGAAACGCCTTGCCATCGGTCAAAGATGCAAATGTTTTGCCTAAACTTTGTGTTTCAAGATAAACAAGCGTTTCCGCAGGCACGAGTTTTCGTAAATCAGACGGCTGCGAAGTGCAAGAAAGTAAAAAATAAAAGGTAAAAAGTAAAAAGTAAAAAGGTCGTAGGTAAAATCTTTTTTTTATTTTAGATTTTCGCCTATTTTTAATTTTTTCTGTCATTAAATTCATAATTTATATGATAAAATCTCGAATCATTATGAACAAAATTTTTTCAGATAACATTTTACAAGGTAAAGTCGCGTTTGTAACAGGCGGCGGAACAGGAATCACGGGCGGAGTTGCTCGCGCATTAGCCGAATTGGGCGCGAAAGTGGCGATTACTTCGCGGAAACAAGAGAATCTCGAACCGATGCGACAGCTAATCGAAGACGACGGCGGGACTTGTTTCGCGGTGGTGGCTGACGTGCGTTCTTATGCGGAGGTTGAGAACGCAATCAATAAAACCGTCGAGCAATTCGGCAAAATTGAGATTGTCGTCAACGGTGCGGCGGGAAATTTTCTGTGCAAACCCGAAGAACTTTCTGCCAACGGGTTTGGCACGGTGATTGACATTGACACCAAAGGGACTTTCAATGTCTGTCGTGCCGCGTTTGAAGAATTGAAAAAATCAAGCGGGCAAATCTTAAATATTAGTGCAACGCTTCATTACACGGCAACGCCGATGCAGATTCACGTTTCGGCGGCAAAAGCCGGAGTTGATGCAATGACGCGAAATTTAGCCATCGAATGGGGACGCTACGGCATTCGCGTCAACGGCATCGCGCCGGGTCCGATTGCCGACACCGAAGGCTTCAAACGGCTTTTACCCGAACCTTTGAAAGAAAAATTGGAAAAGAAAATCCCGCTTCAACGCTTCGGCAGAATCAAAGATATCGAAAATGCGGCGATTTTTCTCTGCTCAGACGCGGCAAACTACATCAGCGGTGTAACTTTGGTCGTGGACGGCGGTCATTGGTTGACGGGAACAGGTTTGGGTTAGATTTGAAACTACAAAAAGAACGCCGTCCATTTTGGTGGCAATAAGTATGTCAAGATGGACGGCGTTCCGTCAATCAAATTTTGTTTAAAATTCATCAAGATTCAAATTAACACGAATCCAAATTTACGAAAAACAACTTTGCATTTAGTTGCGTTTTTGGTCTAATAAAAGTATGCAAGCAACACACGCCCCAGAAGTTACGCCTCAAAATTTGCAAACGCTTTTTGCTTTTGTCCGCAATTACACCGAAGAGATTTGCGAACCGTTAGAAATTGAAGATTATATTCCGCAACCCGTGGTTGATGTCAGTCCGCCGAAATGGAACATCGCGCACACGACTTGGTTTTTTGAGGAAATGATTCTCAAGCCGTTTGCGCCTGGTTACAAAGAATTTGACACGCAATTCGGGTTTCTTTTTAACAGCTATTACAACTCGATCGGAACACGAACTTTGCGCGGAAATCGCGGCGATTTATCGCGTCCGACGGTCAAGCAAGTGTATGAATATCGCCGTTATGTTGATGCAAAAATGTGGGAATTGCTCAACCAAGATTTGCCCGAAAATGTTCGTGAACTCGTTATTTTAGGACTCAATCACGAACAACAACATCAAGAATTGCTTATCACCGATTTAAAATATACGTTTAGCGTCAATCCGACTTTTCCCGTTTATAAAGAAGGTTTTGCTTTGGTCGAAAAAGGCGAAATTGACACAGAAGGATTTGCCGAAATCGAAGGCGGAAATCACGAAATCGGCTTTCAAGGTGAAGGTTTCCACTTTGACAACGAACTCGGCAGACACAAAGTTTTTCTCGAAGATTTTCAAATCAGCAAAAATCTCGTAACTAACGGCGAATTTATTGCATTTATCGAAGATGGCGGTTATGAAAATCATTTGTTGTGGCATTCGGAAGGTCTTGATTGGGTGAAGCAAAACGAAGTAAATTCACCGCTTTATTGGCATAAGATTGACGGTGAATGGTTTAATTTTACGCTTGGCGGTTTGAGGAAAGTGCGCCCGAATTATGCGGTTTGTCATATTTCTTTTTATGAAGCCAGCGCGTTTGCCGAATGGAAAAAAATGCGTTTGCCGACCGAATTTGAATGGGAAGTGGCAAGCGATAAATTCGATTGGGGATTGCGTTGGGAATGGACGAACAGCGCGTATTTGCCGTATCCAAATTTTACCAAACCAAAAGGCGCAGTCGGCGAATACAACGGCAAATTTATGATAAACCAAATGGTTTTGCGTGGCGCAAGCGTCGCCACGCCGCCCAATCACAGCCGCAAAACTTATCGAAACTTTTTTCATCCGCCTTTACGTTGGCAATTTACGGGAATTCGATTGGCGAAATAATCTGTCAGAACCGTCTGCGTTAGCGGGCGG
>JANOXW010000079.1:0-10066 GCA_031418635.1 Acidobacteriota bacterium | reverse complement strand
ACGGTCAATTGCGTCGGCGTGATGGGCAAAGGAAATAAGAAATAAACCGCGAAGTTACGCGAAGATTTCACGGAGCAAGACAATAATTTAAGTTTTTCTTACTTCGTGTTTCCTTCGTGTAATGCGAGGTAGACGGTTGGTTATTTCTGACAATGTGAAAATTACAAACTCGCGTGCCAAAACGACAAATCGGCAATCGGTATTCAATTTGGGATTGGGGAATGCGGATTACGGGTTTGATTTTTGCTAACAAATACTCAAAACAGATAGTTAACATTTATCTCAATATCGGGAAATGCAGTCAGATTAAATTTGTCATTGTTTCGATAAGTTTGTTTTGATTGATAACCATCAGCGGCGGGGTTGCGGTAATCTTCCAAAGAATTGTCCTGCACATTGAAGATGATATATTGCTGAATTCCGGCTTTGGCATACGCCAGACTTTTAGTTACGCGGTCACGTCCGAGAGTCGAATCGGAGATTTCAATAATCAACAGAATATCTTCAGGAGTCGGATGGCGGTCAAGATAAATTTCACGCGGCGGTTTGGCTAAAACAAGGTCAGGTTCGGGTTCGGAATAATCGTTTAAAACTATCGGGTTTTGATTGCGAATGATTACCCGATTTCCTAATTTTTCTCTAAAAAATTCAGCGACCAAATCATTAATGGCGGCGTGCTTTATTCCTTTCGGCATTTTTTCAATTATTATTCCGTTTAAAAGCTCAACTTTGTCGTCAGTGGTCAAGATTCCGTGTTGGATCATTTCGTCATAGTTTTTGACGCTGATGAGTCTGGCGTTAAAGACTTGTCCGTTTTGATAGACTTCGGTTTTCGGAACTGTTCTTTCTAAGATTGCAGACATATTTTCTACCTCGAAAGTCAAACTATACTACAAATTCCAAGCGATTTCACGTTATTCTAAACCTAAATGATAAAAGAAACGGTCGGACATTTATTTGAAGCCAAAGCCGAAGCCGTTCGATTTGAGATTTGGGAATGCGGATTGCGGATTTGATTTCAGCTATCAAAACAAATCATCAAGACTAATTTCAATTTCCGGAAATGCCGTTAAATTCAGAGAGTCGCCTTTTCTCAAGGTTCGTTTGAATTGGTAGCCGTCTTCGCTTGGTTCGCGGAAGTCTTCGATGGTTTCGTTTTGGAGATTTAAGAGGTTGGGCAAGTTTTTATGCGCCGATCAAGGCAATAAATATGCAGAAAAAAGTTGACAATAGTCTTGGGGAAACGCGCACGGAAGTTTTGTGTAATCGTTGCGACGCGCATCTCGGTCACGTTTTTGATGATAGACCGAAGCCGACCGGACTGCGTTATTGTATGAACGGCGTGGCAATGAAATTTATCAAAGCCTAGCCGTTATTTCAGAAGATTTTCGATTGCTCCGTTTAATTTGTTAAAGCGCAAATTAAACGGAGTTTTTGTATAAAATCCACGTCGTCATACAGCGTAGATTTTGGACGTTTGTCGTTTTAATCGGTTCGAGTAATGTGCCGCCTAAATCTTCGGTTGACTTGATTAAAAAATCTTCGCTGACGAGAAAACGCTCCGAACCATCTGGCAAATCATATCTGCCGTTTTCGGTTGGAGTTATTAGATTTTCGATGCCGATTGATGAGGCGAGGCGGGCGAAAAATACGCCGTTTGGTTTTAAGACGCGCCACATTTCTGAAATCATTTGGTCAAATTGAGTTTTGTTTTCGGCAAAGTGCAAAACGGCGTTGCTGATGACCCAATCGAAATAGTTGTCGGGAAACGGCATTTGCTCGACGGCGGCGATTTGAAAGTTTTCAAAAGGCAGATCGGGCGCAAGATTTTTGGCAAAATACTTTATTTGTGCAATCGCTTCGGCGTTTTGGTCAACCGCAAAAACGTCGCATCCCATTCGCATAAAATAGATCAGATTTCGTCCACCGCCGCATCCGGCATCGAGGATTTTCATACTGGGAGCGAATCTGCCTTTTTGAATTTGGTCAAAAAGGTAAATATCAATATCGCCAAAGAATTCACGGATATTTTTCATCGGTTAATTTTAACCTAAACGATTAAAATTTCAATCATTTGTTTGATAACAAATTGCAACTTGTGCGGCAATTTTGGCATTATTTTCTAAAAGTGCGATGTTTGCCGCGAGAGTTTTGCCGTCGCTTTTTGTAGCCATTTGCGAGAGTAGAAAAGGCGTGATTGCTTTTCCGCGAATATCTTTTTCGGCGGCAAGCAAAAGCGATTCGCGCAAAATTCTTTCTAATTCTTCCGCTTCGATTTCAAACTTTTCAGGAATCGGAACAGTCAAAAGAATCGCGTTTTGTAAATCAAGCACATCACGCGCCCGTGCAATGCTCGCAACTTCCGAAGCCGTTTCGACTCGTTCATCAACCACCAAGCCGCTTTTGCTTGAGTAAAACGCGGGCATTTCATCACAACCGAAACCGAGAACGCACACGCCGTTGGTTTCAAGCCATTCTCTCGTTGCAGGTAAATCTAAAACGATTTTCGCGCCCGCGCAGACGACAATTATCGGCGTGTTGGCGAGTTCGGGTAAATCCGCCGAAACGTCCGCCGCAAATCCGCGATGAACGCCGCCGATGCCGCCCGTCGCAAAGACTTTGATACCGGCGCGATAGGCAATAAAACTCGTCGTCGCAACCGTTGTGGCGCAATTTAATTTTTTGCCGACAGCAATTGGCAAATCGCGTCGTGATATTTTGCGGATATTTGTAGCGGTAGCGAGCTGTTCGATTTGCTGTTCGTTTAAGCCGACGCAAAATTCGCCGTCGAAAACCGCAATCGTCGCCGGAATCGCACCATTTTCGCGGATGATATTTTCTAATTTGTGGGCAGTTTCAAGATTGTGTGGAAACGGCAAACCGTGTGCGATAACGGTTGATTCGAGTGCGACAATTGGTTTGCTGGATTGCAAAGCATCGGCAACTTCTTCGTTAAATTTTATCATTTGTCATTTAGTTCTTAGTCCTTAGTCCTTAGTTTGATTGCAAAAGACTAAGGACTAAGGACTATTTAATCAGTTTGCCGATGCGGTCAAGACGCGGATTTGTGATGCAACCGAAAACACTTCCATCCGACGCGCCGCGGTCGCACGACCAATAGACAAACATAGCGCGTCCAATGACCAAATCACGATTAACGAATCCCCAAAAGCGGCTGTCTTCGCTGTTGTCGCGGCTGTCGCCCATCACAAAATAACTGTCGTCGGGAACTTTCGTTACTTTTCCCGCCACGCCGAAATCATAACCTTCGGAGTCGAGGTCTTTGCCTCTTTGAATTTCGTTCATCGTTTTTTCCGAATAATAAACATTATACGGATCATTATCTTGGCGCGGCTCAAATTCTTTGGTGGTTAATGCCGATTGATTGTCGCTGGCATCGCCGATGATGCGATGTTCGGGCAAAGGTTGACCGTTGATAAAAACTTGATTATTGCGAAACTCAATCGTTTCGCCCGGCAAACCGATGACTCTTTTAACGTAATTTATTTGATAAGGAATGATTCCGCGTGAACGGTCGCGGTTCGGATTTTCTCTAAACCCGGGATATTTGAAAACGATAATGTCGCCGCGCTCGATTTCGCGTTGTGGCAGAAAAGGAAGCGGCTTGCCACCGGGCGCGAAGATAAATTTATTCACTAGCAAATAATCGCCCACTAAAATCGTATTCTGCATTGAGCCGGTCGGCACGGTAACGGCTTGCAAAATAAACGTCATCCCGAAAATCGCCATTATCAAGGTTACGACAAACGATTCAAAATATTCACGAAAAATGCTCTTCGGCGGTCCAATGGGCTGTTTTTCGGCGGTTTCTTTAACTTCTTTTTCGTTATTACTCATAATTTAGTAAGTTTTAGCTCTATTTTACGTTTTTGGCTTTAGCTTTGTTTAGTTTTTTCAAAGCGAGATTTGCTGCCATCATTTCGGCGGATTTTATCGAAGTTCCTTTGCCTTTGACCTTTCCCGTTTCCCAAACGGCTTCGACGTGAAAAACCCTTTCGTGCGGCGGACCATCTATTTTTATGACGTTATATGTCGGCGCGGCAAACTTTTCCGCCTGAAGTGTTTCTTGGAGCAAGGTTTTATAATCAATCGAAGTTTTCGGTGTTGCATCACGCAGTGCTTCGGCAAAAATCCGTCCAACTAAACCACGCGCTGAAATATAACCGCTGTCGAAAAAAATTGCGGCGATGACGGCTTCCAGAGTGTCGGCAAGCAAGGCTTGTTTGCGTCTGCCGCCGGTTTTTTCTTCGCCACGCCCGACACGCATAAATTTGCCAATGCCGATGTCTTCGGCTATTTTTGCCAACGTCGTCATACTGACGAGATGATGTTTCATCAACGTCAAATCGCCTTCGCTGGCTTTCGGATGACGAATATAAAGTTGTTCGGCAATCGCCAAACCTAGCACCGAATCGCCGACAAATTCGAGTGCTTCGTTTTGCAAACTGCGGATTTTTCCATCATCGCCGTCGGTAACTTCTTCATACGCCCAAGAACGATGCGTAACGGCGCGTTCAAGCAACGCGATGTTTTGAAATGTGTAACCAAGCAGTTGCTCGAAATTTGCTAAGTTTTTTGCCATAAAACGCTAAGTTTAAGGATATTGTGCAAAAAAATAAAGCCGGACGCTAAAATTTTTGCGTCCGACTTTCTTAAATAAAAAACCATTTATGAAAAAATTAGCGGGTAGCTTTCTTTTTCGCTACGGGCTTTTTCGCCGGAGTTTTGGGCTTAGTTGGTGTCGTCGTCGCTTGGTTTGACGAATTATCCGTCTTAGTCGTCGTTGTGCTTACCGGCTTAGTCGCAGTCGTCGGCTTCGCAGTCGTTGACGGTTTGGTTGTCGTAGTCGTTGACGGTTTTTCCATCGGCTTGTCCATCGGCTTGTCCATTGGTTTCGGAGTTGGCTTGGTCGTCGTTGGCGATACGGTCGTTGCCGTCGTCGTTTCTGCCGCAACCGGCGTAACCGGCGTTGTCGGGTCTGGCATCGGCTTGCTCATAACGGTTGCAACATAAGCATCAATACCTTTCACATCACCATCATAGCGGAATTTATAAAGGTCTTGTAATCGGCTGTAAATTCCATCTACATATTCCTTCTTATCTTTTGAATCCTTCGCTGTCGCCAGACTGTAAGCTCTGGCATACGCATCAATTGAACGGTCGGCATAACCTTTTTGCAGTGCCAACAGTGCCAAAGTTTCATCCGTATCTTTGTTTTCGGCAGTGGCGATTTTGGCTAATCGGTCTTTATCAATCCGCAGTGCTTCTTCCAAATACCACAAACCGATAATTCGATAAGTGTTTGAAAGTTTGTTTGTTTCAGACTTGATTTGGGTTGATTTATAAAGATAAGGAAGCGCATCGGTTACCTTATCTTGGCGATAATAGGTAATATAGCCGATGGTGTAATTCATCCATCCAAGCGCATTATCTTTATTTTTGTATTCGTATTGAAAAGCACCGAAATTCTCGGAAGTTTTGCCCGCTGCGAGTTTTTGCATAACTGTTTTCGCATAGTTAATTGCGTCGTTATTGTAGGTATCAACTTTGGCGGCGGCTTGGTCTAATCCAAGTGAAGCCAGCACGATTTCGACATCAAGCGGAATGACTGAATCAGGTGCTTCGTTAGCAATAACTTCTTTTCCGACTGCAAAAGAATCAGCAATTTTATTGCCTCTGACAGCCGTATCAAAGCGTTTTAACCGCTCAAGTCTAATTTTATTCGCGGCATCTTTCTTGGCTTGATCTTCAATTTTTACGACTTGTTCTTCAAGTGCGGGAATAGCCGATTTAAAGTATTTAACCTGATCCGCATCTTCTGGGTTCGCACCGTATTTTTCAATATATTGTTTTCCGGCTTCGATAGCAATTTTCTTTCTTTCAATGTCGGGTTTATCGAAGTTATCAGTGTATTTTTTGTATAATGCAACTTTTGCCTCTTGCGGGTCTTGAGCAAAAGACGGTGTAACGGTAACGGCTGTAAAAGCCACCATCAAAATTCCAAGCACCAAAACTCTGTAAATGGTTTTCATTAAAATATATCCTCCAAGCGTGTTAAATCTAAATAATTTTTCTAAACTTTTTGCAAAGCGTGAAACCGAATATGTTCCAAGATTTGCGAAAACTCTGATGTTTTATTCTAAAAATAAGTTGCCACTTTTTGCAATTGCTCAAACTGTTATTGACCTTACATAAACTAGCAAATGAAATTTTTACGATAACAAAGGGGAATCTAAATAATCACGCAAGTTTGAGGTTTGTGTCAAGCTAAAAAATGTAGGAAATTACGAAAAGAACAAAAATAACTCCGCGATTTTTATCAACTTTCCAATCAAAAAACAAATTATTTGTTAGACACAATCCGCGGGCGGGTTAAACCGTTGCTTTCGGTTCTCTTTACCTTAATAACTACGGGCGCAAATTCGGTAGTGGATTTTTCAGATTTCTTTTCGGCGGTTTTCCGCGTTGCAACATTATCCGCACCGCCTTTTTTGCCTTTCGGGGCGGCATCATTGTCGTCGGAATCTTCGTCTTCGTCCATATCCATTTTCGCGCTAGTTTTAGCATCAACTTTCGGTTTCGGCTTGAGTTCAAGCGGAATCAAAGCGAGATTATTATTGCCGTTCTCTTTGAGCCGATAACCCAACGACTGATAAATTTCCCCCGCTACAGCCGCCGCAAATTTGCCGCGTTCAGCCTCGCCGCGAGTGATGACGACGACGGCAAATTTCGGATTTTCAATCGGCGCAACCGACGCGAAAAGTCCAAGCCACGAACCTTGTCCGATGCACGAACCGGTTTTTCCCGCGACTGCTAATCCAGAATTTATGCCTTTGTGCGCTGTTCCATACTGCGCCGCACCAATCATTCCCGGAATCACGCCTTGCAAATCTTTTTGAGGAAGCGCGATGTTGCGGCGCAAAATTCCGCGAAAATTCGCCTTTTCAAATTTCGTGCGCGGAATTTGCGGCACAATCGATTTGCCGCCGTTGGAGATTGCCGAAACCAGCACCGCGAGTTGAAGCGAGGTAACTTCAAAATCGTCGCCGTGCGAATAAACGCGGGCTTTATTATTGCCAAAGGGTAATTTTCCGCTTGTTTCGCCGTCGGCGTTAATGCCGGTTGTTTGTCCGAGTCCGAGAGTTTGAGCATATCGAATCATTTTTTCGTTGCTCAAACCTGCACCGACTTTTTGAAAATAAATATTGTTTGAGTGAGCAATCGCATCGTCCAAATTAAGGCGAAATTTCGTAGCACGAATAATTCCGTTTTCGTCAATTAGATTTTCGTTCAAGCCGGCGATTGCTGTAACGAGTTTAATGGTCGAACACGGTTTGAAACTGTGACGAATTGCCCAATCCTGATTAACGATAGTCAGAATTTTGCCCGTTTGCGCTTCCAGCACGACAACCATTCCCGCCCGATTTCCCAACGCATTTATCGCGGCGCGGCGCACTTCCAAATCTTCGCCGTCGGTGTTGTCTGTTCTAATATTTTCGACGGATTCGGTGCGAAGTCCGCGTTCAAAGGCGAGTTTTCGCGCCTGTTTTTCGCGCAAAGCCTGTTCGCGTTGACGTTGTGCTTCCAAAGCCGCTTGCCGACGCGCTTCTTGGGCGGCGCGTTGTTTGGCTTTTTCGATTTCCGCCAAGCGCGTGGCTTCCGCTTCTTTTTTTAAATCAGCTTTGCTTTTCGCGGTTTTTTCTTTGGTTGAGGTAGTTTTTTTATCGGTGATTTGTTTTACTACAGATTTTTTATCAGCCGGTTTATTTTTAGACTCGGTTGGAGTCGGTTTATCCTTTGAGCTAACGATAGCCTTTTTCTTTTGGGCTTGAACATTGACGGAAAGTAGAAAAATGCTAAAGAAAAACGCGATTGCAAATTTTGCAAGATACTTTTTTTGAGCAAACAACATCGTAATAAACCTCTTGATTTTAAAATTAGGAGAGTTGCTATCGTTGGAAGACTAAATGCTTAGTGAATAAAATAAACCTTTGAGTTGTTCAAAAACTTTGCTTCAAAGCTAAATTAGACTATAACATTCAAGTCAGGCAAATAAAAATTAAAAATTAAAAAGTGAATTTCTTCAACACATTTCGCGGCAGATTGCTAATAATTTTAGCGTTTCTCTTAATCACGACGCTGGGCGTGCAGTATTATCTCAACCTTAAAACGCAGAGAGAAAACGACAAACTACGAGCAAGGCAGGAGCAGGCATTGATCGCGGGAATGGTTCTCGGTTTTAGCGGTATGTCTTCCAGCGAATATATGCAGGATTTGATTAACAGCGGAAGGCAACCGTTTTTTGATGAAAAAAACGCGCAACGGATAAAAGACGTAATCATTATCAACAACGAGTGGCAAATTTATGACAGCCTTAATCCTGATTATACGCCGACAACCGAAAATGGTGAAACGAAATATCACAATTTAAATGAACTGACTAACTTGCCGCAGCTAATCGAAGATGAAAAAAAATTAGGCGCAGACATCGCTAATTTTCCGAATTCAAACGTCGCTTCAATTGAAGATACGGACGGTGAAGCCCACGCGATTCCGATTCAAACCACGCAGGGACGTTGGTATGTGATGGTTATTCTCGCATCAGAAAAAGAAAAAGCCGTCAGCCGTGCCGCGCAACCGTTGGTTTATACGCTTTCGATTCTGCTTCTGTCAACGATTATCACGATTGTTTTAGTTTGGCGATTTACACGCCCGATTGCCAATCTTTCAAATGCGGCGCGGCGCGTTGCCGAAGGCGATTTACGGGTGCGCGTCGAAGGCGCGGAACGAAATGACGAAATCGGCAAACTCACCAATCAATTTAACGAGATGACCGCCGAACTGGAAAAAACGCGCGAACTCGAAGCGCAGTTGCAAGAATCTGAAAAATCAGCCGTTATCGGCAGACTCGGTTCAGCCATCGCGCACGAAATCCGCAATCCGTTGAATTATATCAATCTGACGCTTGACCATCTGCGGGCAAAATTTGCGCCCGAATCGGCGGACAAAAAAGCGAGTTTTGAAAAATTAACCGCCCAACTCAAAGCCGAAGTTGCCAGAATCAATAATCAAATATCCGATTTTCTAAATTATTCACGTCCGACCAAAGCCAATTTGCAATCGTCCAATATCAGAAAAGTTGTCGAAGATTCCTTGCGGATTGTCGAAGCGCAAGCTGACGAACAAAACATAAAAATCAGCTTAATCGAACACGAAAACGTCCCGCCGATTTTGGGCGACGCGGAATTTTTGCGCTCGGTTTTCAACAATCTTTTTATCAACGCCGTGCAAGCGATGGAAAATACCGGTGGAAATCTAAACGTCAAAATCTCGCCCGAAGAAAATTTTGTTAAAATCGAAATTGCCGACACCGGCACGGGAATTTCCGCCGAAAATCAAACAAAAATCTTTGAGCCATATTTCTCAACTAAAGAAACCGGCACGGGTTTAGGTTTGGCAATTGTGAAAAAAATAGTTGATATTCATAATGGAACAATTGAGGTTGAATCGAATTTGGGCGAAGGAACGAGATTTATAGTGAAATTACCGAAAGAATCTTAAAAAGATTTAAGATAAAAAAGCCCAGAGTTCTTATCAAAATCAAGAACTCTAGGCTTTTTTCTTTAGAATCAAATGCTTTAGAGATTTATTACCGACGACATTCTCCGTTACATGATTGCAAATAAAACGCACCACACCCAATCCAGACTACATTGCATCCACCCGAAGCACAAGTAGTATCTTGCAAACAGTCTGCCTCACCTGTTTTTCTGCAATTGCAATCATTAGTAACAAGTCCGAAATAAAGTGATGCAATAAAGAAATATTGCATCAAAAGAGAATGAGAGTAAAAAAAGAGTATTATGAAGCTTATTTTTTAGTGAAGCATGTAAATTTTTATCGATGTTTGCCGGAAAAACAGCGACGACATTTTTTAGCGATGGAGCATCAGCGTTTAGGCAAAGACAGCAAAAGGTATTTAAGTCGGGTCTTTGGGTGTCATTGGTTGACTATTAAGAGAGGATTAGCAGAATTGAGCGAGAGC
>JANOXW010000078.1:0-5101 GCA_031418635.1 Acidobacteriota bacterium | reverse complement strand
GCTTCAAAGCGCAAGACGAGAATCGCCTGCGTGTTTGAAGCGCGAACTAAAACCCAACCGTTTTCAAATAAAATCCGTGCGCCGTCAATCGTAATAACTTCGTTGTTTTTGGAAAATTCGTAAGCGATTTTTTGCACGATTACAAATTTTCTTTCATCGGCGCAATCAACTCGAAGTTCGGGCGTGGAAAATGTTTCGGGCAAATCAGCGAGAAGTTCAGACAATGTTTTATCGGTGTTTGAAAGGATTTCTAAAACTCTCGCACCGGCATAAGTCGCATCATCAAAACCGTAAAATCTGTCCGCGAAAAAAATATGTCCACTCATTTCACCGGCTAAAACTGCGCCGGTTTCTTTCATTTTTGCTTTTATCAACGAATGTCCGGCTTTCCACATCAAAGCCGTTCCGCCGTGTTTTTCGATGTCGTCAAACAGCGTTTGCGAACATTTTACTTCGGCGATAATCGTCGAATTCGGCATTTCGCGCAAAACGGAACGCGACAGCAAAACCATCAATTCATCGCCCCAAATAATGCGCCCGTTTTCGTCAATCACGCCGATTCTATCGCCGTCGCCGTCAAACGCGATTGCCAAATCCGCATTATTTTTTTTCACAGATTCAATCGCGTCTTGCAGATTTTCAACCACGGTCGGATCAGGATGATGATTCGGAAAATTTGAATCAGGTTCGGTAAAAAGTTTGACGAGTTCAACGCCTAATTTTTCGTAAATCGGCACGCCCGTAACGCCGCCCATTCCGTTTCCACCGTCAACTACGGCTTTTAATTTACGCTTGCCGAGATTTATTTTTGACAAAATATCTTTTTCGTAATCGGCTAAAACTTCGAGATTTTCATTCGTGCCTTCGCCTGTTGCAAAATTTCCCGCAAGCGCGATTTCTTTGATTTCTTGAATCTGTGAACCGAAAAGAGTTGATTTGCCGAAACAAATCTTAAAACCGTTGTGGTCGGGCGGATTGTGTGAACCCGTGATCATCACGCCGCCGTCAACATCTTTGGTAAAAACCGTGAAATATAAAACGGGCGTTGGAACTCTGCCGATTAAACGAGCATCGCAGCCCGTCGCATTAAAACCTTTGACGAGCAAATCTTGAAAACGCGGCGAACTTTCCCGTGCATCAAAGCCAATCGCAATGCGCTGTTTGCCGTTTTTGATAAAAAATGTGCCGATGGCGCGTCCCAAAAGCGAAACGGTTTCGTCGGTCAAATCTTGCCCGACAATGCCGCGAATGTCGTATTCCCGAAAAATGTTTTGATTCATACGTTGTTAATGGTAAATGGTAAATTGTAAATGGTAAAGTTTGTAACGATAAGTAGTAAATCGTAAATAGTGAATCGTAAATAGTAAGATAATCTCTGTATTTACAACGATTAAATATTTTTTCAAGTCTAACTTAACTGTGAATGACTACGTTAGATTGATTTACGATTCACAATTTACCATTAACGATTTACGAGGTAAGGCAACAGACTTTTGCCAATTGGCATCGAAACTTGCGTTAAGGTCAAGATAGTTCAGCTATGAAAAATTTATATCGTCTTTTATATTTTATCGGATTATTTTCCGCATTTAGTTTAGCAATTTCAGCGCAAACACCGCAACCAAGTCCTACTCCGCCAACAAATAATGACACGGGCGCAGTCCAAACTTTCGAGGTGCGCCTGCCGGTTACGGTGGTTGAAAAAAAGAGAAAGAAGGATTTGGTAACGGGTTTGATGCGTGGCGATTTTAGCGTTTTTGAAGACGGCGTTCAGCAAGAAGTTACATTTTTTACCGATGAAAAAACAAATCCGCCGATTTATGTTGGTGTTTTAATGGACACATCGCCTTCGACTGCGGGGAAAATGGGTTTTTCAAAACGCGCCGCTAAAGATTTTATTTATACAGTTACGCGAGTTCGCAAAGATAGAGCCGCTTTTATGACTTTTGATAACGAAACTAACTTGCGTCAAGACTTTACCGACAAACTCGACGACCTTGATAAAGCGGTTGATAAGGTTAAAAAAACGGGTTCGCAAACTGCGCTGTATGATGCCGTTTGGCAATTTTGCGATGAAAAATTGAGAACCGCACCCGGCAGACGAGTCATCGTTGTTATCACTGACGGCGACGATACGTTTAGTCGCGCCGACCTCAAAGATGCGATAGACATTGCCCAACGCACTGAAACGACGATTTTTGCCATCTCGACCAAAGGTGGATTTTTAGGTTCGGTGCCGGGCGTTGAAGCCGGAACGGTCAAGGATAAAGGCGATAAGTTACTGGTGCAACTTTGCGAAGACACGGGCGGTGAAGCGTTTTTTACAAATAGTATTCTTGAATTAGAGCAATCGTTTAAGAAAATTTCGGAAGAATTGCGTTCGCAATATATCATTACTTATCGCCCGGCAAACCAGAATTATGACGGCAGAGAACGCAAAGTCGAAGTGCGATTTAACGATAAAGAAAAAACCGATAAATATAGAATCCGCACCAAAGCGAGTTATCGGGCAATCAAAGATAGTTTGAAATAGTTTGAGGAGTTGAAATGAGAAGTTACGGAAACTTGGCAGTTTTATTTATTAGTTTATTGTTTGTCGGCGTTGTGCTTTTTGGATTGGACTATTCAAACGCGCAACAGTTGCCGTCGAATCCGTCGGTGAACAAGAACGATTCGCCGACTCCGACAGCTTCTCCGACTCCGCCTATCGAAGAAGATGAGGAAGTTTTGAAAATTGACTCGGAAGCCGTCAGCGTTCTTTTTACAGCACAAGACAAAAACCGTCGGTTGTTGACCGATTTGAAACAATCAGATATTCGCCTGTTTGAAGATAATCAACCGCAAGAAATTATCTCTTTTACGCGCCAAATTGATTTGCCGCTTTCGTTGGCGATTTTGATTGATACGAGTATTTCACAGCAAAGAACTTTGCCTGAAGAAAAATCAGCGGCAAAATCCTTTGTGCAAGCAGTCATTCGACCTGCCAAAGATGAGGTTTCGGTAGTTTCATTTACCGGCGAAACGACGCTTGAGCAAGGAATGACCAATAATATCGGGCGACTTAATCGGTCAATTGACCGCGTGGAATTTGTGCCGCCGTCGGGTTATATCGGTGGCGGAGTTATCGCCGGTGGAACGCCGCCGATTTCAGGAACGAATCAAGCCGCGTCAGGTTCGACGGCGATTTGGGACGCGATTTGGATAACAAGCGAAGAAGTTCTCAAACCTTCGCCCGATAAAACGCGCCGCGCCATTATTTTGCTTACAGACGGCATAAATACTTACGGAAGCAAAAAATTAGACGATGCCGTGCAAGCCGCTTTAAGAAACGAAGCGATAATTTATTCAATCGGCATCGGCGACAATTTTTATAATGGAGTTGACGAAGGCGCGTTGAAAAAAATCAGCGAACGAACCGGCGGACGCGCATTTTTTCCGCGTGATGAAGCCGAACTCCGACAGGCTTTTAATCAAATCCAAATCGAAATGCGCTCACAATATTTGATTGGATATGAACCTCTTAATCAAAAACGCGATGGCTCATATCGCAAAATCGAAATCCAAATTGCCAACCCCGAACTTGCCAAACAAAAAGTTGCGCTAACGCATCGTCAAGGCTATTTCTCAAAGTCCGATGCGGGCAAACCGAATAAATAAGTTTCAGGTTTCAGATTTCAGGTTTCAAATTAAGTATGTTTTCCAACTTGAAACTTGAAACTTGAAACCTGAAACTTATAATTATGGAACTCGAAAAAGCATACAATCCGAAAGAAGCCGAAAGCACACATTACAAACGATGGGAAGTGAACGGGTTTTTCGCGCCCGAAATCAACGAAAACCCTAACGCCGAAGCGTATTCAATAGTTATTCCGCCACCGAATGTTACGGGCAATTTGCATATCGGACACGCGCTTCAACATACCTTGATGGACGTTTTGACGCGCTGGAAACGGATGCAAGGTTTCAAAACTTTGTTTCTCGTCGGTGTTGACCACGCAGGAATCTCAACACAATTGATGGTTACGCGCCAACTCAAAAAAGACGAACATAAAACGCCGCAGGACATCGGGCGCGAAGCCTTTACGGAAAAAGTTTGGGCGTGGAAAAATAAATTTGGCGGAACGATTACTAATCAAATTCGCCGCGAAGGTTTGTCAGTTGATTGGTCGCGTGAACGCTTTACGATGGATGAAAGTTTATCAATCGCGGTGCGGAATGTTTTTGTCCGGCTTTATGAAGAAGGCTGGATTTATCGCGGCACACGCATCGTCAATTGGTGTCCGCGTGATAAAACTGTGCTATCGGATTTGGAAGTTAAAGAAGAAACCAAAAAAGATGGGAAACTTTATTATCTCAATTATCCGATAAAAGATTCGGATAAAAAAATCACGGTAGCGACGACGCGCCCTGAAACGATGCTCGGCGATACTGCTGTTGCCGTTAATCCTGCCGATGAAAGATACAAAGATTTAATCGGCAAAACGATTGAATTGCCTTTGACGAACAGAGAAATAAAAATAATCGCTGACGATTACGTCGAATCGGAATTTGGCACGGGCGCGGTGAAAATCACGCCGGCACACGATCCGAGCGATTATGAAATCGGTGAGCGACACAATCTCGAAAAACTTGTTGTAATGAACGTGGATGCAACGATGAATCAAAATGCAAGTGCGGAATTTGTCGGTTTAGACCGTTACGCGGCGCGTGAAAAAGTCGTCGAAATGTTTGAAGAATTGGGCTTGCTTGAAAAAGTTGATGATTACGAAGTCGTTTTGCCACATTGTGAGCGTTGCAAAACCGTTATTGAACCGCTTTTGTCGGAGCAATGGTTTGTCAATATGTCGGAAATGCGCGATTTGGCGTTGGATTTGATGCGCGAAGAAAACACGCCGCATTTTTCCCCCGAAGTTCCGCACCGCAAAGTTTATACGACGTGGTTGGAAAACCTGAAAGATTGGACAATTTCGCGCAAACTTTGGTGGGGACATCAAATTCCCGCGTGGTATGACGAAGCGGGAAATGTTTTTGTCGCAAAGACCGAAGAAGACGCGAGAGCAAAAGCGGGAACGGAAAATTTAACGCAAGACCAAGATGTTTT
>JANOXW010000077.1:0-7700 GCA_031418635.1 Acidobacteriota bacterium | reverse complement strand
ATTCTTGTTTGTAATTAAAACGCGCAACGCCGCCGTTCATCATCGCTTGCCGAACCGCCGAACCGGCACCGTCAGTGGCGATTAAAGTTTTGCCTTTGACGGCACACTTCTCACCTGTTTCCGTATTTTCAATCAACGCTTCGCCCGAATTGCAATCGAAATCAACGCATTTTTGATTAAAATAAAACTTCACGCCCGCGTGTTTTTCCGCTTCATTTATCAACGCGATATTCAAACCGGCGCGTGAAACCGAATTGATATATTCGCCTTCGCGCCCTGAATACGGCAACAGTTTCGTTTCGCCGCTAACGGAATGAATCATTCGTCCAAGCATCGGAACGGCTTCTTTGAGCATATATTCGTCCATCCCGACTTCTTTCAACGCCGCAATTCCACGGTCAGACAAGGCAAGATTTATCGAACGCCCCACCGACATTTCCTCAAGCCGCATATCGCCGCGTGATTCATAAACTTCGACCTCAATCCCGCGTTTCGCCAGATAAATACTCAAAAGCGAACCCGCTAAACCTGCGCCGACAATGATTACTTTTTGTTTTGGCATTATTTCAAACAATCCTTCAAAATCTCGACAAATTTCCAAACATCCATAAACGAATTATAAAGCGGAACAGGCGCAACGCGAATTACGTCAGGTTCGCGCCAATCGGCGATTACGCCTTTTTCGGGGATGGCTTTGAAAAGATTTTTGTCGGCATTTTTGACACGAATCGAGAGTTGGCAACCGCGTTCTTCAGGATTTGAAGGCGTGATGACGGAAATGCGTTCGTCTTTAATTTGATTTAATAAAAACTCTAAATAACCCGTTAATTGTTTAGATTTCTCAACCAGATTTTTCATTCTGGCTTCGTCAAAAATCTCAAGCGAAGCGCGAAGCGAAGCCATTTGAAAAATCGGCGGATTCGAGAGTTGCCAACCTTCCGCGCCTTTTATCGGGATAAATTTATCGCCCATCAAAAAGCGCGTTTCTTTATCGTGTCCCCACCAACCCGCAAAACGTGGCAAATCAAACGCTTCGGCATGGCGTTCGTGAACAAAAATACCACCGATTCCGCCCGGACCCGAATTCAGATACTTATACGAACACCACGCTGCAAAATCCACATTCCAATCGTGAAGTTCCAACAATAAATTTCCCGCCGCGTGTGCCAAATCGAAACCGACAACCGAGCCGAATTTATGCCCGATTTCAGTGATGCGTTTCATATCAAAGGCTTGTCCCGTGTAATAATTCACACCGCCAAGCAAAACCAGCGCAACCGAATCGCCGTTTTCCGCAATTGTTTTTTCGATGTCTTCGGTTCGCAAAATCGCTTCGTTTTCTCTCGGCTTTAATTCAATCAGTGAGTCAACCACATTAAAACCGTGAAATTTTATCTGCGACTGAATAACATATTGGTCGGATGGAAATGCGCCCGCTTCGATGACGATTTTGTATCTTTCGCGTGTCGGGCGATAAAACGAAACCATCAAAAGATGCAGATTTACCGTCAGCGAATTCATCACCACCGTTTCAATCGGTTGTGCGCCGACAACATTTGCCATCTGTTCCGTTAAAAATTCGTGATATGGCAACCAAGGGTTTTTGGCGCGAAGATGTCCCTCAACGCCCAAATTTTTCCAATCTTCCAATTCCTGTTCGATATACTCACGAGTAAATTTCGGCTGAAGCCCAAGCGAATTGCCCGTCAAATAAATCGCCTCTTCACCGTTCGATTGTTTCGGAATATGAAATTTTTTGCGGAAATCTTTTAACGAATCCTGTCCGTCCATTGTTCGGGCGAAAGATTCGGACGCTTCAAAGTTTATCGGTTGAATATGAATTGGCATAATGATTTTCTTTGGGCATTATACCAATTCATATTCACGAATGCTCGTTTTTGCAGAAGTTCTTTTTAACTTTGTCTTCTGTAATAAAATCACCCTTTCAAGCAAATTTTTAGAATTTCGCCAATTTGACGACAAACTTTCCTTTGATTTTTCCGGCGATAAATTTCTATTTTACATTTCCGCCAGCATTAGGAACACACTCGCCCAATCCCGGGTCCCAATAAAAACCTGCACCACAATTACTGTTGTCGAGAAGTGATGGAAGCAGATTATTTAAATTATTAGCTAAGCCTATTATAATTCCTTTCGCCTATATTGCGCTAAAGCCGGGGTTGTTGACCTAATTTTGAATTCATTTGAGAACCGCACTTTGAGTTGCCGCAAGAGCGTGATACAAATTCGTCATTTCAATCCTATCTGCCAATGCGTATTTTTCTGTTTGTGTTAATGCCATAATCAATACCTTCGCCAAAATTAGGTTTGAAAACTTAGCGATTTATATTGATTTTATTAGCTTTGTAAATGTCGTTAAATACATCACTTATAATTAAAAAATAGATTCTGCTTTTGCCAGAAGTCATTTTAATTATTGGCAGATTTTTAGCTAAATTTTCAGGCTTTTTATTTTCAATAATTCCATTTTCTAATTTCGCTACAAATTGGCGAAGGCATTGATAATATTCTCCTTATTTTTTATTTAAAATTCTCGAGCATCAAGATTGTGTTTATTTCTTCTTCGAGTGCGTTGGCGATTTAAATTGCGAAATTGAGCGACGTTTCCGCGCTCAAACGATTGCGGACAAAAGTATCGGCGAGCGTTTCACCCTCGACAAACTGCATCACGATAAAACTGCAATCATCGCTTTCCAAGATTTCATACATCGCGCAAATATTCAGATGGTCGCGCTTGGCGACTGCCCGCGCTTCACGCAAAAGCCGCGCTTTAGCCTGATTTTTCCACGACAGATTTTCGTGCATAATTTTGAGCGCAACACGGCGGTCGAGTTTCGTATCTTGCGCCAAATAAACATCGCCCATTCCGCCTTTGCCGATTTGCCCGACAATTTCGTAATGTCCGAGCGTTTCGCCTTTTGAAAACTTACGGCTTTCGGTCAAAATCTTGTCGTTTGCGTAATCGCCAACAGCGGGCGTTTCCATAAAATTTTTGGCTTTGCCAAGCGAAGAAATAAGCGATTTAACTACCGCAATTAAAGATTTATCAGCACCGCAGGCTTGATTAATAAATTTTTGGCGAGCTTCGGGCTGAAACTTCGGCTAATCTACGTTCATCGGCTTCACTTTTGCACAATAGTTGTCATCCAACTCCGCCATCTCCAATTTTCCCGCCGCCTTTTTTAGCTTGATTTTCCGCTCGTCAATTGGCTTTAACCGGAATTTGTGAACTTGGCGTGGCGGAACCAAAAGAAAACCGGCTTTACTTTTTCGCCGATTAACTTGGAGTTTTTGTTTAAGTTGCTGAATCTCTTCAAATTGACGGTCAATGAGGCGTTGGTTTCCCAAACAACTATCACCATTATGCACCCCATAATCTTTACTTTTCGGTGTTTGATAGCCCACCTTCTGGAGAAATCCTTAATCATCTTTTTTTCTCTAACTTTTTATCGTGGCATTACAGATTTGCCGACAAAATATTTTTTGTCTTTCCAAAATTTCTTGCAAATAGCCCGTATATGAGTTATCGTTTCGTTTGTGCGACAAATAAATAATCCGCCAAATCCTTATCTTAAATATTCTGCCGAATTTCTTGGCGAACCGCCGACAGTAAAACTGGAAGTTTTTGAAGAAATTACAACCAAGAAAATAATTACAAAAGCGTGGTCGTCAGACTTTGGAAACCGCTTTACGGTCAATTGCTATCGCGGTTGTGTTCACGCTTGCACTTATTGTTTTGCTCGGCAATATCACGAATATTTGGGCTACGGTGCGGGAACTGATTTTGAAACGAAAATTGTTGTCAAGATAAACGCTCCCGAAATTTTGCGAAACGAATTAAAGCGCACACGGCAAAAGATAAATCATCTCGATTTTTCGTTTGCGACTGATCCGTATTTGCCGCTTGAAGCAAGTTATGAACTAACGCGCAAGTGTTTGCAGGTTTGCCGCGAATTTCGTGTTCCCATTGCAATTATTACGAAATCGCCTTTGATTACACGCGATTTGGATATTTTGACCGATTTGGATTGCACGGTTTTTTTCTCGATTCCGTTTCTGACAACCGAAAAATCAAAGCCGTTTGAACTTTACACGCCGATTCCCGATGTGCGTTTTCGGGCGATGAAAACTTTGACCGATGCGGGAATAAAAGTCGGCATCGGAATTGCGCCTATAATTTTGGGTTACAACGAATCCGAAATTCCAAAACTTCTCGAAAAAGCGCGTGAAAACGGCGCAACCAAAGCGTTTATTAACTTAATTCATTTTGATACCGATTCGATTCTCGAATATTTTACACAAAAACTTCACGAAAAAATCCCGACCAAAGCCGCCAAAATCTTAAACACATTAAAACGTGAACGCGACGGAAATCTGCGCCATAGAAACTACAAAGAGCGCAACACGGGCAAAACCGAACAATGGCAAACCGCCGTAAAATTGTTTGAATTGCATTACAAGCGTTTAGGGTTTGACGAAAGAGCGATTAAAAAAGTGAAACTATCTCTACCCGTTCAGCCAAAGTTATTTTGTTAAAAAGGAATTACCCGCGAAATACTAAAACGAACTAAAACCGCGTTTATCGCAAACTTTGGTGGATTGGCAAAATGACGACGGAATTTATTGCCCGAACGGAAAAATCTTGTGGCTTTACCGATTGTCCTAAAATCCATTAAGACCAGTTTTTTGTTATGTATGAGCGACTTTGTTTCTTAATTGGTGCTTTAGTGAAAGGTTCGGCACTGAAACAATGCCACGAGAAAATGTGCCAGAAACTTGATTCGCGCATCGTTCCACGATAAATTTTGAGCTAGTATTTACTTCAACGAGTGTCAAAGGCTAAAAGCGCGCGAACAAAACGGTGGACGCAAAATTCCCGAAAGAGGGCGCAAATGGTACAAGGCGCGTTATGAAAATGTTTAATTGATTTTAGAGTTCAGAAAATTTATGCAACACATTCAGCGTTCAATTGTGCTTTTGATTTGTCTGACGGTTTTGTTCGCGTCTTTTGTCGTTTTTTTCGGTTAAATAGATAATTATGCTAAATCGCAGTTCTAAAGAAAATATCGGCGATATTCTCGTTGTTTTGGAGGAAATGAAACGCGCCGGAATCATCGAAAAATATGCGATTGGCGGGGCGTTTGCGGCGATTTTGCATTATGAACCGATTGCGACGATTGATCTCGATATTTTCTTTTTTCTCAACGAAAAAAATGACAGTCCGATTTTGAGTTTGACCGCAATTTACGATTTTGCAAAGCAGAAAGGATTTTCGTTTGACCACGAATTCGTCAATATTCACGGCTGGCTCGTGCAGTTTGTCGAAGCCAGCCACAGCCCACTTTGGACGGAAGCAATTGAAAATGCCGACACGATAAAAATCGAAGATTCAGATGCGAAGGTAATTGATAAAGAACATCTCGTCGCAATGTGGCTTTACGCCGGCAGAGCGAAAGATTATCAGAAGATCACAATGTTTCAAGAAGCCGGAATTTTAGACGAAGAAAGATTATCCGGCATCTTAGAAAAACACGATTTGACGGCAAAATGGAACAAGGAAAAATGGAGATTCGCCGATGAAGAATGATTTGCAGACCGAAGTTATCGAAGATTTGAAAGAGCGCAAAAAGGCTTCGCACGAATTTCTGCGCTTACTTGCGCCGACCGAAAAAATCGCTAAACTTATTGAGTTACAGGAACAATATTACGAAATGCTAAAAGTGCGCGAACAAAACGGCGGACGCGCCATTCCCGAAAAATGGTGCAAATGGCACACGGCACGTTATGAAAATAAGTTGGTTTTAGAGTAGAAACCTTATGCGATACATTCAGAGTTCAATTTTGCTTTTGATTTGTCTGACGGTTTTGTTCGCGTCTTTTGTCGGGGCGCAGAAAAATTGAGATTATAAGAAAATGTTAAAAGAACTTTACAAAACACTCAGACAAAGAAAACGTCCCGAAGATGTCGCGGAGATGATTTTACCTATTTTGAAAGATGAGTTGTCGTTTTTTGAAAGACGAAAGCTAGAAAAAGCGGCGAAAGGTTCTTTGAAAAATTTGGTTTTGGGCTATACCTCGATGCTTCAGGAATTCGGGAAACCAATCGGCGCGGAAAAGCAGATTGAAAAAGCGATTGAAATTTTCAAGATCGAAAACACAGAAAATTTTTCATACGATGATCCGCTCGAAGTTGAAAAATTTATCAGACAAGTTAGTTCAATTATCAACAAAGATTTCGGTAAAAATAACTTTAAAGCCGACAGATTGAATCGTGAAAAAAGAAAAGAAAGCGATTTAGATTTGTCGAAACGTCAATACAATAAATTTTTTCGAGTGTTGCGCCATTTGGAAAAGAAGCTCAATCGTTTGACCGGTGAATATAAAAAGATAGAATTTCAACAAATCGGCAAACACGGATTCGCGCATCAAATATCTTTTGAAGAATTTTCAAAAGACATTTTTTCGGCTTGTTTCATCGCTTATTACACGGCGCGATGTAATTTGCGAAGCGAGTTTACGATTGATGGACAGCAAAGACCTTTTGATAAAATTGCCGATGTTTTGTTAAAAAAATGTTTAGAAAATAAACAAGAAACGAATTGGCGGTCAATCGCCGAAGTATATCCGAGTCAGGATGTTTTGAAGTTTTTGAGCGATTCAGAAAAAGGCGAACTTTTGGGCAAATGGACGAATCTTTTAAATGATTTGGCTGTTTACTTAAAAGAAGTTTGGGACGCGAACACTTTTATAAAAGATTCGATGGTCGTCAAACGTGGCGATGATTCTTCGACTTGGAACAACACGGCTTCGGCTTGGAACAAAGCGCGTGACAATTGGATGAATCTGATTTACGCGATGGGCGCGGATTTCGTTTTGGATGAAATGTGTTTCGGTAAAATTATGCGTTTGATGGCGGCTGATGTCGTCGCGTGGCATCGAATGGCGGGAAATACGCTCGATCCGAACACGGTTGTCTGGAACGAAGTTCCGATGCCTTGAGAAGTTTTCAGCGGCGATGCGATTTGCACAAAAGATTCGGTAATTGATGCTTGCCGAAAAGCGGGTTTGGACGCTGAGAAATCGGGCTGGATTGCGCCGCGAAAACACGGAGTTGTCGAATTTAAGCCAACGCCCGAGCTAGTTCACGGCGTAACGGTTTCCAATCCGTTTTTGGCGACCATTTTGAAAAAACATAAATACTTTTCGGGAAAGAACGCGACAATCGTTCAACCTGAAAATAATTAATCGAGGTAGTTCAGTGGAAGAACATTCGGCTCTTAACCGATTGGACGCAGGTTCGAGTCCTGCCCTCGTTTACACCTTCGGGATAGTTCAGCGGTAGAACTTTCGGCTCGTTTCCGATTGGACGTAGGTTCGATTCCTACTCCCGAAGGTACATATTTCTAAATAACTATTAAATTGAGGCAATTATGACAGACGAAAAAAATCCATTAGGTTTGAAAAAGTCGCACTTGAAACTTGAAGTCACAAATTGCGACCTCAAGTTTTGACATCACAAATTGTGATGTCAAAATATTTGAAAATTATGACAACGAAAGATAAACAATCCACCGAAACCGCGCTTGTTACGATTGATATTATTGAGCGTAAAATCTATGTCGTGCGTGAGCAGAAAGTTATGCTCGACAGCGATTTAGCGGCACTTTACGGCGTTGAAA
>JANOXW010000076.1:0-2508 GCA_031418635.1 Acidobacteriota bacterium | reverse complement strand
TTGAAAAAGATGCATTGCTTGCTCATTGCCAAACGCTCAAAAATCGAGCCGAATTTCCTTTGCGAGCGATCATCGTTTGCACTCCGGCCAATCCGAGCGGAAAAGTGATGACGCAAACCGAACTCGAAGCGATTGCAGATGTGGCGAAAGAACTCGATTTGATGGTTGTTTCAGACGAAGTTTATGAGCATTACGTCTATGGCGAAAATCCGCATATTCCGATTGCGAGTTTGCCCGAAATGTGGGGACGAACGATTACGGTCAATTCTTTTTCAAAATCTTGGAACATTTCCGGTTGGCGATTGGGCTATGCTTACGGCAAAGGCGAACTTATTGCGCCGATAAATAATGTCGCCAACATCGTCAACGTTTGTCCGGCAACTCCTTTGCAAGCGGCGTTGTCAAAAGTTTTGATGGCAGATGCCAATTATTACGACAAACTGCGTGATAAATTTGATGCAAAACGGCAATTTTTCTCGGAAGGCTTAACCGATTTGGGTTTTCAAATCTACAATTCCGGTTCGGCATTTTATCTCTGGGCGCGAATTCCCGAACAGTTTGACGATGCGCTGAAATTTAACGAAATGTTGATGGAAAAAGCCGGAGTCGGCGCAACACCGGGCAGCGCATTTGCCGATTCGGACGATTGGGACAACTTTATGCGAATCTGTATCGCCCGCGAAGATTCGATTCTCGAAGGTGCATTGGAAAAAATCAGAACCGTTTTACGATAAAATAAATTTCCGCAACAAAAAATAATCGCGGTTTATGCCGAATTCAATCGAAAATTATGTTCCGCAAAATATTGCTGTCAAAATGCGACGGCAAGCAATTTTCGCTTGGTGTATTTCCGTTTTTTTGGTCGCGGTTTGGGTTTTTATAATTTTGCTTGCGCCAATTGCCGAAGCAAATAATATGACGGGCATTTCGAGTCCGATTTATAAATTTTTCAGCTATCTTTGTCATCAAATACCATCGCGCTCCTTTCATCTTGAAAATCATAGTTTCGCGGTTTGTTCGCGCTGTTTCGGCGTTTATTTCGGGTTGCTTTTCGGTTTTCTCATCTATCCGTTTTTCCGTTCGATAGAGGAAATCGAACCACTTTCGCGTTTTTGGTTGTTTTTGGCATTGATTCCGATGGGCGTAGATTGGATACTCGGATTTTTCGATATTTGGGAAAATACGCATCTTTCACGGTTTCTGACCGGCTTGATTTTAGGAACGGCGTGTGCGGTTTTTATTGTTCCGGCAGTGGTTGAACTTGTTCGGCTTTTATCAAACAAAAGACAAGTAAAAAGGCTGTCAACCTGACAGCCTTGAAGTATCTAAATTTATTTGTTGATACTAATTTTTGATATTTTGTTGGCGACGCTGGAAACGCTTCCTGCGTCCCTTGATAAGCAAGATTTATTATAATCAATTTTTATACCGTTTGACAAGTTTTAGATTGATGTTTGTTTTAACCTAAACTACAAACTGCAAATGTCCAAAAATAAATCGCTTAACGCATTATTGACAAAAAACATCGCTTAAATCTCATTTGAAACTTCTATTTGTTGACTAATTCACAAAATAAGCGCAAAATTATAACAATATCCTATACGAAAATAAAAAATACTAAAAATATGGGTTTTACTAAAGATAGCGCGGTTCAAAGGGCAAAAAAGGACTTAGCCGGACGGTTAGGCGTTGCGGAAAGCAAGATTGAAACCGTTTCCGTTAGTGAAAAAGATTTTCCCGATATGTCGCTTGGTGCGCCCGTCAAGGATGAAATGTCAGCGCAGATGATTGCCGGCGGTTGGCAGATAAGTTTGCGGGCTGACGGCAAAAAATACGATTACCGCGCTGATAAATATCAAGTGCGCTTGCACGGATTTAAAGGGACAAACTATATTATTGAGTCTTGAATCAAAGTTTGATAGCCAAACTTTGGAAGGAGTTTAAAATATGAATCGAAATAATTTTTGGATACATCTTGGCATTGCGGTTGTTTTAATTGGATTTGCGGCGATAATTGGACAAGTCGTGCGTTTGGATACGATGTTTCGCCAACCAACAACGGTTTCAGAACCGCCGAAATTAACGCCGAAACCGATTGCCGTTAAGCGTTCAAACAATGAGCGCGAACCTGAAGTGTTGGTAAAATTTCGCCCTGATGTAAGTCTAGCGGAAATTAAAAAAGTCGTGATGAAAAATAACGACCAAATCGAAGATATTTTTCAGCAGGAAAAAGGTTGGTTTTCGATTGATGACCTTGACAATGCAGACGCTAAAACAGTTGCCGAACAATATAGCTCAATGAGCGATTTAGTGGCATTTGCTGAACCGAATAACGAAATTCAACTTGATGACCCGACCTCGATTTCTCCAAAAGATTTGATTTTGCGGAGAACTGACGCAAATCCGATTCAGCCAAACGACCCGATGTTCAAAGACCAATGGGCATTAGATAATAATGGACAAGGCGGCGGCAAGGAAAAAGCCGACTTGAGCGCGTTAAAAGCGTGG
>JANOXW010000075.1:0-2676 GCA_031418635.1 Acidobacteriota bacterium | reverse complement strand
GATTTGCGAATCCTGTTTCACATTTCTTCCAATTTGTTTTGAAATAAAATAAAATGCTTTTTTCACTTTTGAAGATATGTTTGAAACTGAAAGACTTATAATGCGCCCAATGGTCGAAGCCGATGTTGACGCAATTTTTGCGATGCGAAGCGATGAAGATATAATGCGCTTTATCCGCAAACCGCAAGGGCGTTCAGAGTCCTTTGATTGGATAAAACTCGTGTCAGAGCGTTGGGACGGCGAGAAACTCGGATTTTGCACGGTAATCGAGAAGAAAACCGATAAGTTTTTAGGTTGGTGCGGTTTGTGGAGACTTCTGGAAACTGATGAAATGGAAATCGGTTACGCGATTGAAAAAGTTAATTGGGGCAAAGGTTTTGCTACCGAGGCTGCCGAAAGATTTATGCAATATGCCTTTGAAGAATTGAAAACCGAAAAACTCGTCGCCGTGTCGCGTCCCGAAAATACGGCTTCGCGGCGCGTAATGGAAAAACTCGGAATGCAATTTGTCAAAACAGGCGAATTTTATGGTCAAAGTTTGGTGCAATACGCGATTTCCAAAAATGAATTTTTCCGCCTACAATAAATATGTATGAAAGCGACACTCATTACGGGCGCGTCAAGCGGCATCGGCGAAGCATTTGCGCGACGCTTGGCGGCGGAAAAACACAATTTAGTTTTAGTGGCGCGTTCCGAAGAAAAACTGCATCAACTTTGCGACGCGCTGATGCTCGAACACAAAATTACGGCACATTATGTTGCCATTGATTTGACAGAATTTGAAGCCGACAAACGCCTTTTTGAAGAAACCGAAAAACACGGACTCGAAGTTGATTGGCTGATAAATAACGCCGGTTTTGGTTCGATGGGTGATTTTGCTAACCTCGAACTTGAGCGCGAACTCGAAATGATTAGCTTGAATATTATGGCGTTAGTCGCGCTGACGCATCGTTATCTGCAACAAATGCGGACGCGCAAGCGCGGCACGATTATCAATGTTTCGTCAACTGCGAGTTTTCAGCCATTACCGTTTATGGCGACTTACGCGGCAACCAAAGCGTTTGTTACTTCATTTACCGAAGCCATCGCCGAAGAAAATCGCCCACACGGAATAAAAATTTTGGCACTTTGTCCGGGCGCAACCGAAACCAATTTCTTCGATGCGGCGAACATCAAAGAACCCGTGCAAGTCAAAGGAATGCAAACGCCCGAAGAAGTTGTCGAAACTGGCTTAAATGCAGTTAAAAAAAGCAAATCGAGCGCGATTTCAGGTTGGGCAAATTACGCCGTCGCGCACATTGCAACGCTTGCACCGAATTCTTTAGTAACCAAAGCGGTAGCAAAAGTCTTGCGCCCGAAAGTTGAAAAAAAGTAATGAGAAAATTTGCCCGCGAAAGACGCGAAAAAGCGCGAAAATCCAAAAATCTTTCGGCTTTATTTTAGCGTGTTTCGCGGGCAATAATAAAAAATGAAATTTACAGTTCTCGGAAGCGGTTCGACGGGCAATTCAGTTCTTATCGCTACTGAAAAAACACGGGTTTTGGTTGATGCCGGAATGAGCGCGAAGCAAATTTTAGAGCGCGTGGCGGCGGTCAATGAAGATTCTGCAAAACTCGACGCGATTCTTATCACGCACGAACACAGCGATCACGCCGGCGGTTTGCGTGTTTTGCTCAAGAGCGTAAATTGTCCTGTTTTTATTTCGGGCGAAACTAAAGAGGCATATTTCTCGACGCGAAAAGGAATCCAAAACGGCGACAGCGAATCAAACAAACGCCGCGATGCTTTGAAAAACAAAACCGTCTCCATCGAATCAAGCCAAGATTTTCGCATCGGCGATATTGATTTTGAGCCGTTTTCAGTTCCGCACGACGCGGCGGACAATTTCGGCTTTGTCGCTAAAAAGGATGGCGTGAGAATCGCAACTCTGATGGATTTCGGGCATATTACAACGCTTATCAAAGACAAATTGCGCGGTTGCGACGGTATCGTTATCGAATCGAATCACTGTCTCGATATGCTCAAAACTTGCCCGATTTACAGTTGGGATTTGAAGCAAAGAATCGCCTCGCGCACCGGACATCTATCCAATGAAGATTTGTCGAATTGGCTGACCAACGATTTTGACGGCACAGCCCGAAATATTGTTCTCGCGCATCTCTCACAACGCGCCAACGAACCGCACTTGGCGCGTCTAATGGCGGAAACCGCTTTACAAATGCGCCCGAATTTCTTCAAAGCCGAAACGCACATTACAATTTCGCACTACAAACAGCCGACTGATTGGTTTGAGTTTTAGAAATTCAACTTTGTGCCAAACATACGCGAAGCCCGACAATGTTTTCGTTATTATGTGCAATGTCGCCGACACGAAATGCCGAACGGCAATTTGAGGCACGATCAATCCACGAACCACCGCGCTGAACACAATAGCTTTGGTCGCCAACATTCAGCCACGCGCTTCCGTCATTTGGCGCACCCAAATAGTTTTCGTGCCAAATGTCCACACACCATTCCCAAATGTTGCCGTGCATATCATAAAGTCCAAAATCATTCGGCGCAAAATTTCCGACGGATGTCAGGTGTTTTCTAAATTTGCTTTTCGGTATGTTTCCAAAAGGCTGTTCGCCGTTGAAATTTGCTAAATCGGTCGTGATGGTTTCACCAAAACTAAAC
>JANOXW010000074.1:0-7613 GCA_031418635.1 Acidobacteriota bacterium | reverse complement strand
CCACGAATTAACACGAATTTTCACGAATTAATTTTTGATATTCAAATTGAACTTAAACAAATTTTAAAAGATTCGTGAAAATTCGTGTTAATTCGTGGCTAAATCTTTCCCTTGCTAATCATTTACCTTATAATAATTCTTCACTTTTTACTTATTTATCTTTTGTTGTGTTGCCAAACAATGGAATTTGCGTTGCCATATCGAGCCAGCGTTTTTGGATTTCGACATAACTATTCATCGTTTGTTGGGCAAAATCGGCAAGCGCGTTGACGGGCGAATCTTTGTCCAAATTCAAGCCTTGTTTCAACGCACCAAGCATCTGCGCGTTTTGCTGTTTGGCAAAATCGAGCCACGCCGAGCGCATCTGAATCATCGCTTCAAGACCTTGACCAGCCGTTTTCTGCAATGCTCCAAGCAGATTCGGATTACTAAAATCCGCGCCCGATTGCACCGCTTTCATCATTTCGCCGCTTTGTTCAAAGGCGATTTGCGACCATTGACGCTGTGCCTCGATGAAACCTTCGGCACTTGTCCGCGCCCAATTTGCCAGCGCATCAGTCGGCGCAGTGTTTGACAAATTCATCACATCCGAAACGGTTTTGACGACCAGCGCGGTTTGTTGTGTCGTAATTTCGAGCCACATTCTTTGCGCTTCAAGCATTTGATTGACAATCATCTGCGCGAAATCAAGCGGCTGTCTCGCACTTGCGTTAAAAACTTTTGGCGCGGATTTTTGTTTGGTTTCCGAACTTTGTTTATTTGCCGTCGCCCGTTTCGGCGCGGCTTTTGGTTTCACGGCAACTTTTTTCGGTGCAGTTTTCGGTTTGACTTGTTTCGCACTTGCCGTCGTTTTCGCCGTTGTCGGTTTAGTTGTTTTATTTTCTGCCATTGTTTTGTTTATTAGTTTTCGTCGGCAAAATCGGCAAAATATTTCTTCAATTTTTTGGTGTCTTTCGCGGACAAAAGTTTGTTTTTGAAATAAATAAAAAAAGCCTGTGATTTATTCAATCACAGACTTCTCAAAATTCAAAATTTACTTAGCGGCTTGTTTCGCTTGTTTGCCAAGATTTTCAACTGTCTGCTCAACATTGGTAACGATATTTTTGCCAAAATCGGCAACCGTCTTTTGAAATGGAAGTTCCATATTGCCAGCGGCTTTGATAAAACTTTCGCCGGCTGTCGAGAAAAGTTTGATCCAATCCTGACGAATTTCCGAAGTCGCATCCCAATAGTTTTTCGCAACTTTCAACGCATCAACATTTGCGTCGTAAGCGGCTTTATACATTCCTTGAACATAGCTTTCGGTAACTTCGGCGGTTTGCACCGCACCTTGCAAAGTTACGTTGGCGGTTTTTTCGGTCAAATTCATAGCAGTATCCATTGTTTCCGTAGCGATTGATTTTTTTGTTGTAGTCATTATTTTTATAATCTCCTTAATTTCTTGTTATCTAAAATGTATCGGCTTATTGCCTGACAGTTTGAAGATTATAATTTAAAAAACGACTTGTCAAGCGAAAATTTCGCATTTGCGAAATAAATTTTTAATAAAAATTATAAATCTAATTATTACTTCAATTAAAATTTTCGCATTTATGATATTTTTCCAAAATACACCATTTTTTAGCCAAAAAAGACTTTGCACTTGCGAAACATAGTTTAAGCACATCATTTCAACAGTTATGACACCTCAATAGAAAATCACATCGCAAATGTGATAGAATTATTCCGTTATGACGCGAAAGAAAAAACAATCTAAATCGAACGACAATTCAGATTCACTAGTTATCAAACGCTACGGCAATCGCCGACTTTATAATACGGAAACAAAGACTTATGTCAATTATTCCGATTTGGCAAAAATCGTCCGCGACGGCAACGATGTTCAAGTAATTGATTCGACGACCAAAGAAGATGTTACGAAAGCCGTTTTGATTCAGGTGATTTTGGAAGAAGAAAAAAATAACAAAACCGTTTTGCCCACCCAATTTCTTTTTCAGCTTTTGCGTTCACGCGAAGACTCGATGCAGGATTTTTTCAAAAATCATTTATCGGCGAGTTTTAACGCTTATCTGAAAACTAAGGAAGAATTTGACAACCGTTTCCGCACGATGCTTGAAATGGCAACCGCCGCGCCGCAAATGTGGGAAAAACTAATTCCGGGCGCAGAAGTTATGCGCGAAATTTTGACCGGCAAAAAGAAAGAAGAAGAATAAAAAACGAGAGCGTTTTCACTCCCGTCGTCGGTTTTCAGGCTGGTTGTAATTCGTGAATTTCGGCTTGCTTGAGTTGTTTTATTTTTTGGGAAACTTCTTGTCGAAAATCATAGCTTTGACTCCAAACGTCAGAAAAATCTTTGTCACCACAATTTAAATAAAACAAAGGCTCTTTCATTGAGTCAATAAAAGTTTGATGCTGAACGATAACAAACTTTTTTTTGATACCGTTTTGAGAAACCAAAATCTCGAACTTTGAATCTCCGAGTAATTTAATTTCGAGTAGTTTAATCATTTCATTTTTTTCCTCCAAACAAATTCGCTCAAAACTTTTTGCAGATTTTCAGGAGTCATTTTATAAGTTGTTTGGTCAAACAGGTCTTTTATCCTAATCAATCCGTTTTCATCTTCGCCGCAAATCAAAACCGCGTGTCCGAGCGGATTGCCTTCGCGCAACATCACGCCCCAAACCTTATCGCTTCGGGTTATCAACTTCAACCCCGCAATTGGATTGTCCCAATATCCGCCAATCCATTTTACTCCGATTTGTGTTTCTTTGGAATTCAAAAACTTCACTAACGCTTCGGAATTTGACCAAATGCCGAGTGATTCCAAAATTTCCGCTTGCGTCAGATTCAAGCCATAAAAATCTGCCAACATCTTGCCAACCGCCGCAACACAGGAAGCGTCATTGATTTGTTTGATGATGGTTTCATCGAACTTTTCATCAATTTTCTGCCAATTGCCTAACGCTCCGAATTGTTCGGCGAGTTTGTCCATTAACGATTGCGCCCGTATTTTTCGTGGCTTGAAACCCAATCGCTTGAAGAGATTGCCGAACCGAGCGAAATTTCACCTGCCAAGACAACTCCCGCGATGATTTCAGCTAATTTGTTGACTGTGCCGCGCCCGACACAGCCGAGAGTTTGCAGACATTCGTTTTGTGTTGCCAAACCCGTTCCGCCGCCGTGGGTGGCGACGATGAGCGAAGGAATCGTGATGGAAATATACAAATCCTTTTCCGGCGTAATCTCCGAATAAATCACGCCTGCCGAACTTTCCGAAACATTGGCGACATCTTGTCCGGTAGCGATAAACATTGCCGTTATGCCATTGGCGGAATGTGCGCCGTTGTTGTTTGCGCCCGACAGAAACGAGCCGACGTTTGCCACGCCCGAATGATACACCAACGATTCGGGTTCGACGCGCATGTGTTCAATCAGGACGTTGCGCGGAACAGTACATTCTGCCGTAACGCGCTTGCCGCGTGTTCGCATAATATTGACCTGCGAAGCCTTTTTGTCAGTGGCAAAGTTCGACTCGAGATAGAAATGTTTGATTTTGTCTTTTTCGTAAGCGTCAATTATCCAACTGCACGCCGCAAACGTGGCGCGTCCGACCATATTTTGCCCTGCCGCGTCGCCTGTCGTGTAATTAAACCGCAGATAAACAAATTTGTTCGCCGTGTAGGGATCAATATATTTGAGTTTCGCCACACTCGAAGTCGCTTCGGCTTCTTCCCTGATTTTTTCGGTGTTTTCTACAATCCAACCGACAAATTTGCGCCCTTCGCGGGCATCTTCAAAGACGAAAACAGGCGCACGTTGCATCGAGTCGCTGACGACGGTTGATTTTACACCGCCCGACAAATTTAAGACTTTGATACCGCGATTATACGAAGCAATCAGCGTTCCTTCGGTAGTTGCCAGCGGAATCAAAAAATCGCCGATGGCATATTCGCCATTGACTTTCAAAGGTCCGGCAAAGCCAATCGGGATTTGTGCAACACCTGTAAAATTTTCGCAATTTCCGTTGGTAGTATGCGGGTCAAATGAGTAATTTCGGAGATGTTCGAGCTTTGCGCCCGTGTATTGTTCGACAAAATCTTGCCGCGCTTTGATGGCATTTTCGGAATAATCATCTTGATTATCACGCGGAATCCGCACTTCCAGCGTTTCGGTTTCGGCAATCGAATCCTCAACCTCGAATTTCAACGCGCCAAACGGTTTTGCTTTGAAAGCGATGTGTATTTTATACTTGCCGTGTTCGAGGTTGCCGGTTTCGCATTTGACGGTCAACACTTTTCTCAAGGGAAACGCCACATTTTTAACGGTTTCTGACGGAACGAAATTTCCATCGCCCAAATCAACCGAAATTTTATCGTTGGTAATTTCTCTGCCATCAATTTTGATGCCTGTCAGTTCGATAAACTCACCGTCGCTGAGACGGTTTTTGAGCGCAAACTGCACGCCGTTTTCGACATTTTTTAAACTATTGTTCGTGTAGAGTTGCCGCAAAAGCATACTCGGAATCGGAAAAAAAGCCATAATTATTTTGTCCTTGATGTTAAAATTTTTAGAAGCCGAATTCCTCGCTGACAATGATTGATAAAACAAGAGAATTTCCCGCTACACCCGCGAAATAGCGGGCAAATTCTTAGTTTCCAAATAGCCTCTAACCACGAGCCTTGAGTAAGGCTTCGCGCATTTCTCCGGCGGTTGTCCAACGCAAATGAACTTCTTTAGCAAGAGCAGTCTCAATCACGGCGGCAACTCGAATCGGGATTTCCGGCATACGTCTTGAAATCGGCACAATCGGTTTTTCAAAAATCGCCTTAACGGTTTCGGCGATGCCGGCTTGCGGGCTGAGGTCAAGCGCGTGTGCACCGGTCATCAGACTATAAGCCGTCATTCCAATCGCGTAAATATCCGACGGCGGACGAACTTCTTTAAAATCTCTGACCTGTTCCGGCGGCATATAGGCAATCGTTCCGGCGACATCACCGACCATTGTAACGCCACTCATTCCCGTTTGTTTAAAACTTTTCGCCAAACCAAAATCGGTCAATTTCGAGATATATCTCGGAAAAGTTCCGTCAACCAAAATGTTTTGTTCCTTAATGTCGCGGTGAACGAAACCTAGTGAATGAGCAAAATCAAGCGCGGCAAGCGTTTGTTCGATAATCGTAATTACTTCTTGATAAGTTAATTTACCGCCGCGCAGTTTGACGAGTTTGGAAGCATCCATTCCGGCGACGTATTCAGACACCAAATAAACCATCCCGTTGTGCGTTCCGTGTTCGATGTAGCTGACAATGTGCGGGTGTTGCAGACTCGCAGCAACTTCGATTTCGCGCAAAAAACGCTTTAATGATTGTTCGCTGACAGCGACTTCGGGAAGCAGCGTTTTTATCGCCACGACGCGCCCGTCGGTCAGAGAACGAGCTAACATTACACAGCCCATTCCGCCTTGTCCGAGTATGCGAATCATCTGATAATTCGGAATCGGCTGCGGATGTTTCATCAGTTTTTCGCGGCAATCATCGCACAGATACGAAAATTTATCGTTGGGACTTGAGGCTTCAGTCTTTCCCGGAACTCCACAATTCAAACATTGCACCGTGATAATCGAAGGAACTTTATCTACAAACGGCTTAGAACTTTGAGGAAATTCGATGGTCGAATCAACTGAAACTTCAACTTCCAAAACGGTTTCACCGCCCTGAATGCGGTCGCCATTTTTCAAATGCGCGGTTTCAACCTTTAATCCATTGACAAAAGTTCCATTAAGCGAACCCAAATCGCGCAAAAAACATTGCGGCGGAGCAATTTCCAAAATGCAGTGATGACGCGAAAAAAAACGGTCGTGCGGCAAGCAAAATTGTGAATCTTCGCTTCGCCCAATCATAAAAGTTTCGTGTTGTTCAAACGTGAAAACGCGACCTGTCTGCGGTCCGGCAATCACGCGCAATAATACTCGCATTTATTTAGATTATTATATTCGAGAAAAAAAATCATTAAATATTGACCATAAAAATCCAAACCACAAATAAGAGAATTGATAATATCAAAACAATCCCGCCCAAAACCATACCGCCGATTGCCAAACCGCGTCCGCCGTAGCGTTCGGGATTGTTTTTTTCATTATTAAAACCGATATAGCCGGTTATCAAAGCAACTATTCCCAACGGAATTCCGCCGTAACAGCAGAAAGCTAATGGAATGCTGAGAATTCCAAAAACCAATGAAACCATCGGCAAAGTCTGGTCTTGCCCATACACAACGGGCGAATTTATAAATCCCTGATTTTGTAAATTTGTCTGATTTTGCCAGGGCGAAGCCTGATTTTGTAAATTAGATTGATTTTGCCAAGGCGAAATCGGTGCGCCCGTTTGCCAATTCTGCTTAGTGATGCGCGGCGCATCCATATAAACCGTCGGCGGCGCATCATCCGTTGTTTTATTTAAAAGTCTGCCGTCATTTAAACAATAGTTTTGCTCATCGTCATCGTAAATTTGATTGCAGGTCGGGCAAATTTTCATAACTGAAAGTGCAAAAAACGGTTATTTGCCAATCTGAAGGCTGGAAAAAGCGATTTTGACAGCATCGCCTGAATACAAACCTAAAACACCATCGCTATAACCGTCTGTGTTTTTGACCGATGTAATAAATTGACCGTTGATATAAAAGTTCATCTGTCGGCTTTGGTCGCGGATTTCCAGAACATTTTCGTCATCACTATCTTTGATGGCAGAAGAACTTGTCCATTTTATAACATCAATCTCTTTTCCCGGCTGATGCCGCACGACGCGATATTTTTTATTTTCCGAATCAATCAAAAAGGCATAATCTTGTGTCAAAGGCTTCGGATCGCTATTGACAATCAAACCGAACCCAAGACTCGAAGCCATTTCGTTGATGTTTCGGACAGAAACTTTAGTCGTCGCGTTTTCCGTTTTGTCAGATTCCGTGCCTAAAATAACGTAGTAGAAATCTTTTTTCTTTGAACCCAATATCAATTCACCGTTTTTATATTCGGTTATTCCCAATTCGGTATCGCCTTTAACCCAACCAGATAAATCAATTTCGTTGAATTTCGAGCGGTCATCAGGTGTTTTCGGCGGAGGTGGAGTTTTACGGTTGTCCGTCAAAATAACTCTGTTCGTGTTATTGTCATTTGTATCATCAACATTAGCAACCAACGCAATAAATCCGATAAAACCGCCACCGCAAAGCAAAGCCAAAACACCTAAAATTCCGATTGCCCACAACCAAGTTTTCGACGATCTAACCGGTGGTTGCATCGAAAATTGGTCTTGATTGCCAAAACCACTTTGTCCGCCAAATTGACTTCCGAAAGGTTGATTCGGATTTGTTTGACGTGGTTGACTTAGCAAAACGGTTTGTGGCAACGGACTTTCGCTTTCGTTTAAGTGATTTAACGTCGCGCCGTCGTCGAGACAGAAATTTAAACTCACATCTGAATAAGTTTTTTGGCAGCTTGGACAAATTTTCATCTTTTTATTACCTGTTTTTTTTTTGGAAGAGTAAAAAACAATTCTAAGCATTATACTTTATTTCTTGCTGAAATAGCTAAAGGGTTCAAGGTTTCAGGTTCAAG
>JANOXW010000073.1:0-3291 GCA_031418635.1 Acidobacteriota bacterium | reverse complement strand
TTCCGATATGCTTTCCACCGTCTCGCGCCGTTATAGCTACGAAATCCGTCAAGCGGAAAACGGTTACGGACTCGATTGGCTGTTGCGACAGCGAAGCAATAAACTTTTCGGCATCACCAACGGCGTTGATTACGACGTTTGGAATCCCGCAACCGATAATCAACTGCCCGCGCATTTTAATTTTAATGATTTAAGCGGCAAACAAGTCTGCAAACAAGCGGTGCTTGAACGATTCTTTCTGCCGATAAATCTGGAACGTCCGATTTTTGCCGTCGTAACGCGCCTGACATCGCAAAAAGGCTTTGAATTGATTCAACAAATCGCGGGCGAATTATTAGCAACAGGCGCGTATTTCGTCGCGCTTGGTTCGGGCGATAAAAGTTCCGAAGATTTTTTGCAAGCGTTGAGAAATTATGCACCGCAACAGGTTGGCGTTTATGTCGGCTACAACGAAGATTTAGCGCACTTGATCGAAGCGGGCGCGGATATGTTTTTAATGCCGTCAAAGTTTGAACCGTGCGGTTTGAATCAAATGTATTCGTTGCGTTACGGCACAATTCCGATTGTTCGCGCCGTCGGCGGATTAGACGACACGGTTGAAAACTTTGACCGCGTGAACGGAACGGGAAACGGCTTCAAATTCAAAGAGTTTAGTGCCGATAAGTTTTTAGAAAAGATTTACGAAGCCTTATTTGCCTACGCCGAACCCGAAACTTGGCGCAAAATTCAACGCAACGGAATGACAGTTGATAATTCGTGGCAGAACGCCGCGAAAAACTATGTTGCGCTTTATAACTTAACGAAGAGTTAGATGTCTAAAACGAATTTATGATAATTGTTATTATCGGCGCACAATGGGGCGACGAAGGAAAGGGAAAAGTTGTTGATTTGTTGGCGGACAGATTTGATATTGTCGCCCGTTATCAGGGCGGACATAACGCTGGACATTCGGTTTATGTTGGCGATAAAGCATTTGTATTGCGGCTTTTGCCGTCAGGAATTATCCACGAAGGAAAGACTTGTGTGCTTGGCAACGGAATGGTGATTGACCCGAAAGCGTTTTTCGAGGAAGTTGATCAAATGGAAGCGCAAGGCATTTCGGTTGCGCCTGAACGCTTAAAAGTAAGTTCGCGGGCGCAGTTGATAATGCCGTATCATCGCGCACTCGACCACACATCCGAAGAACGCTTAGGCAACGAAAAAATCGGCACGACTTTGCGTGGCATCGGTCCCGCTTACGAAGACAAAGCTGGACGACGCGGCATTCGCGTATCAGACGCGCTTGTCCCCGAACTGTTACGGATGCGGATTGAACGCAACTTGGAAGAGGCAAATCGAATCATCGTTTTATTCGGCAGACCGCCGCTTTACGCCGATGAAATTTATAACGAAATATCCGCGCTTGCCGAAAGATTGCGTCCTTTTGTGTGCGAAACTTCGCATTTTTTGTCCGAAGCAGGCAAACAAAACAAAAAAATCTTACTTGAAGGCGCACAAGCCACGCTCTTAGACGTTGACCACGGCACATATCCGTTCGTAACATCGTCAAACCCGACGGCAGGCGGCGCGGCTGTCGGCGCAGGCATTCCGCCGCATCACATAACAGGCGTTCTTGGAATTGTCCGAACTTACGCCACACGAGTCGGCGAAGGACCCTTTCCAACCGAAATGCTTGACGAAGAAGAAAAAGTGGCGCATTTGATAAGAGAACGCGGCAACGAATACGGTTCGGTTACAAAAAGACCACGCCGTTGCGGTTGGTTTGACGCAGTTGCGACGCGCTATGCCGCCGAACTCAACGGATTTAATTCGGTTGCGCTGACAAAACTTGATGTGCTTGATGCTTTGGACGAAATAAAAGTCTGTGTCGGCTACGAGATTAACGGCGAAAAAGTTGATACTTTCCCCGCCGTTTCGCTTGATTTACAAAAAATCAAACCGATTTATGAAACTTTGCAAGGTTGGAAATCCGAAACTTTAGGCACTACGAAACTCGAAGATTTGCCAACCAAAGCGCGTGAATACGTTGATTTTCTGTCAAACTCAATCGGCGTAGAAATAGGCTTAATATCAACCGGACCGGAACGCGACCAAACAATTATTTTACAAGATTCGGTGATGGAAGATTGGTTTAACTAAAAAAACGATTGTTCCGACTTGATTTTCCGCCAATGGCTGACTAGAATCTAAAGTTTCGTTAGCTTTATAAAAGTTGACGTTAGTTTCTTTCAAAATGTGGTCCGATAGCTCAGCCGGTAGAGCAAATGGCTTTTAACCATTGGGTCGCAGGTTCGAATCCTGCTCGGATCACCATTCAAGTTAATAACTTAGCCTGTCGAATTTTGACAGGCTTTTGTGTTTTTCCTAGAAAGTTTCCTAGCACTCAACCGACCTTCTATGTTTTCCTAAATCATAATTTTTTTATTTGGGAAAAAACTATCGAGGTTATTTGCCTTTTTCGCACTGTTCGAGAAACGGCAGTAAATGTTTTTCTTTGGAATAGAGAACCCGGAAGCCGACGCGGAAAAACCCGATTTCACCTGCATTTCGCTTGCGAAGCAAGGTCATTTTCGAGATTCCCAAGAACTCTGCCGCTTTTGCTTCGCTAATAAGTGGTTCGCTGATTTGACTAGAAAAAATGGCTTGATTTAACTCTTTCGGTTCGGTTTCCTGAGTTTCGTTGCTATGTCTGTTTTGTTGCCCAAATACCGCCGTTTTAAAGGAATTAGGCGCGTAGCCGAATTCTATTTCAATTTCTGTTTTGCCAACAATTATTTTATTAAGCGTTTGTTCGATGATGATCCGTTTTTCTTTTTGATTTAGATATTGCCAATAATCAGCAAGATTTATTTCTTTACTGTGTCTGTTTGTTTCAACCGGAATGAGAAAACTATCCAGTTGACTTGCAAATATCTCTTCCAGGTCATCTATCGGGATTTTGTAACGGCAATTGAGGCAAACATATTTCGCCAGATTACTCGGTACCATCATTTTCCCGCCGCACTGACAAAACGCGATTCCGGCAAATAATTGAACCGCCGGTTTGACTTGTTTTGTCCCTAAGAGATTGTTGGTTCGTTCCCAAGTTTCAGTTTCAATAATCGGCTCAACTGTGATTTCTTTTCCATCAATAATTTTGATGCCTTTGGCTGTTGTATCTCGAATCAATCGGTCAATCGTCGTATCGGAAAAAAGCGAACCGGTTCTTGTCCGATAGCCTAAGTCATTGAGTAGTTTAGCAACCGTCTTTTTGCGGCGGTGTTTTATGAACAGTTCATAGATAAGTTTGCG
>JANOXW010000072.1:0-6086 GCA_031418635.1 Acidobacteriota bacterium | reverse complement strand
GCCGGTTAAAGATATTTCGGATATTGGCAGAGCGTTACCGCAATCGGAGGAGACGACTCGGACTCAGATTTAATCTGATTTCAGGCATCTACAACTTTGAACTCAAAGCTCTCAAAATTTAATTTCGCAAGAGGTCTAATATATTAGTAACTTCCCGCGCCAATATTCGATTTTACGCCGCTTGCTTCTTGGGCGATTTTTACGCCGACGCTGGCACCGATTCGGGTTGCGCCGGCTTCAAACATTTTTCGGGCATCTTCGATACCTTTGACACCGCCCGATGCTTTGACACCTAAATCTCGTCCGACAACGCGGCGCATTAATGCGACATCGGCGACGGTTGCGCCGCCTTTGGCAAATCCGGTCGAGGTTTTGACGAAATCTGCGCCCGCGTTTTTTGATGCGACGCAAGCGCGGATTTTTTCTTCGTCGGTCAAAAGTGCGGTTTCGATAATCACTTTGCACAATACGCCGTTTTCGTGTGCGGCTTCGGCGACGGCGCGAATGTCGTCTTCAACCGTGCAATCGTCGCCCGATTTTAACGCACCGATGTTGATAACCATATCAACTTCGCGTGCGCCGTTAAAAATCGCACGGCGGACTTCATAAGCCTTAACATCAGAAAGCGTCGCGCCCAACGGAAAGCCGATAACCGTGCAAACGGGAATATTCGTTCCACGCAAAAATTCGCTCGCCTTTTTTACCCACGACGGATTGACACAAACGGACGCAAAGCCGTATTGTACGGCTTCTTCGCAGAGTTTTTTGATGTCGCTTTCCGACGCTTCGGGCTTTAAAAGCGTGTGATCAACCAAACTTGCCCAATCGTGCGCCGTTGCCGAATCGCCCAAAACAACACCAATTCGCGTCGCGCCCGCGTCAACTATTCTTTCGACATCAGCACGACAAAACGTCGGACAATAATTGTCACCGTCGAGTTTTGATAAAACTAAATCGGTAATTTGTTCGACGAGTTGTTCATAATTTCCATTTATATTAGCCATTTTTTTTAGTATTTGTATTGTCGCTCAATCGCATCAATTTTCGCAACACGCTTTTTGTGTCGTGCTTCGGTCAGATCGGTTGATAGCCACGCTTCGACGATTTCTTTTATTTCGTCGAAATTGTTTTGTCCGCTTCCGAGAGTTAAGACATTTGCGCCGTTATGTTCGCGGGAATTTTTTGCCAACGAAGGAGAATAACAAGCGGCGGCGCGAACATTCGGAACTTTGTTGGCGGTCATTGCGCTTCCGATTCCTGCGCCGTCAATAATGATTCCGACATCAACTTGTTTTTCGCCGACGGCTTTCGCAACCGCGTGGGCAAAATCGGGATAATCAACCGTGTCGGTGGAATTTGTGCCGAAATCGCGGACTTGCAAGCCCGATTCGATGAGAAAATCTTTGAGCTGTTGTTTAAATTGAAAGCCGCCATGGTCTGCGCCAACGGCGACGGATTTTATTTTGGTTGATGCGCGGCGCGAAGATTTTTTGATTAAGACGATTTTCTTTTCTTTAATTATATCGTTGGCAAGCGGCGTAAATTTGGCGTTTTCGGAAATCCTCAATTTTGCACCGAAATCTAAACCGCGCAAATCGTCTTCGGTTAGCAAGTTTTTCGCCGATTCGTCGCGGTCAAATTCTTTATCAATTTTATCTTGCAATGAATTGACGACGACGCGCTGCGGAAAAGATTCTGGCGATGTTTCGGCTTCAAGCGGAACGGTTTCTAAAACCTGTTTGACGAGTTCGCGGATGCGATTGCGTGTTTCTTTTTGTTCGGACATAAGTTTATATTAGTGAAAAACTAAAAGTGAAAAGTGAAAAGTGCAGGATTTATTTTTTCTTTTACTTTTCTCTTTTCACTTTTAGTTTTTCACTATTGCTGATAGTATTTCCAAATACACATTCAAGCAAATTTAGAGGTCAAAAAAATGTCAACACAAATAGCAAAAGTATTTAGCGAATTTACCAACTCGAATCTTGAAACAATGTATTCCGCCGAAGAAATAAAAGTGCGGGTTGCCGAAATCGGCGCACAAATTACCGCCGATTATGCCGAAAAAGACTTGGTTTTAGTCGGTGTTTTAAAGGGATCGTGCGTCTTTATGGCGGACTTGATGCGCGAAATTGATTTGAAACTTTCGATAGATTTTATGGCAGTTTCAAGCTATAAAGATGGCACGGTCAGCACGGGCGATGTGGAAATTTTGAAGGATTTGACCAACCCGATTCGCGGCAAAGATGTGATTGTCTGCGAAGATATTGTTGACACGGGTTTGACCCTTTTTCGCTTAACGGAAATTTTAGGCTCTCGCGGCGCAAACTCTATCAAAATTGCCACGCTACTCGACAAACCCGAACCACGCATTAAAACGGAACTGAAAATTGATTATTGCGGTTTCCAAATTCCGAACAAATTCGTCGTCGGTTACGGCTTGGACGCGGCGGGACGTTGGCGCAATCTGCCGTTTATCGCAGTTGTCAAAAATCCTGATATAATCTGATAGTTACAGACGAAGAAAATAACCACAAAAAGGCACAAAAAACACAAAAATAAATTCTTTTTTGCGATTTCTGTGCCTTTTTATGTCTGTTCAAAAAATCTTGCAATGCACAATCTTCTTTTAATTGATAAAATTTAATTGATAAGGAGTTTTTGTATCTATGAGCGACGAAAAAGATTTGCGATTTGAGGGAACGGTTGACCATTTAGCGATTAAAACGGACGATTTGGAAAAAGACGTTGAAGAATATAAACGGCTAGGTTTTAGCGTTGAAACGGTTTATGAAGATTGGGCGATGATGCGCGATGCGCGTGGTTTTGGAATCGCGTTACTGCCGCCGAATTCAAAACATCCGACGCATATCGGTTTGAAAGTCGAAACTCTCGAAGAACTGCAAAAAGCCGCCGAAAAAGAAAATCGTCCAATTAAACCGCACCGCGACGGAACTTCTTCTTTTTATACAAAAGGCGTTGGCGGAAACATTGTTGAATTGATTTATTATCCTAAAGAAATTGACTAAAAAAATCGGGCGCGAATTTTATCTGCGCGACGACACTTTGCAAATCGCACGGGATTTACTCGGCAAAAATTTGGTTGTTTCGACTGCTGACGGTAAAAGAGTTGCGGGAATAATTGTCGAAACCGAAGCGTATCTTGGCGCGATTGATAAAGCCGCACATTCTTACCAAAACCGCCGCACAGAGCGCACCGAAACGATGTATGCCGAAGGCGGACGCGCTTATATTTTTTTCGTCTATGGAATGTATTTTCAGTTTAACGTCGTCGTCGGCAAAGTTGATGTGCCACACGCGATTTTGATTCGTGCGGTTGAACCTGTCGAGAATATAGAAATTATGCGTGAAAGGCGTGGAAAAATGCCTGATAAAAATCTGACTTCGGGTCCGGGAAAACTCTGCATCGCATTTGCCATTAATAAAACTTTTAACGGTGCAGATTTGAGCGGCGATAAAGTCTGGCTTGAGGATTTTAAGACATTTTCCGATGATGAAATCTCTAGCGGAAAACGTATCGGTATTGATTATGCCGAAGAATTTGCCGAGAAACCGTGGCGGTTTTGGGTAACGGATAATTTATTTATTAGTGTGAAGCGGAAATAAAAAAGCCGTCTGAAAATCAAACGGCTTTTCCTAAAAAATTTAATTTAGTTAATGCAAGGTGTGAGATAGTGCCTAAGAATCGGTTCAAGCACATCAAAATCAACAGGTTTATCAATTAAATCATCACAACCTGCCTCAATCGCTTTGTTATAATATGACTTGCCAAAAGCGGTAATAGCAATAATCGGAATTTTCGCCGCAAAATCAAACTCTCTGATGGCTCGCGTTGCTGTCAATCCATCAACCATAGGCAGCGAAACATCCATTAAAATAAGGTCAGGATGTTGTTGTTTAACACAATCAACGGCTTCTATTCCGTCGGCGGCTTCGACAACCAAATAGCCGTAGCTTTCGACTAAAAATTTCATAAAACCGCGTGTGTCTTCATAATCTTCAACGATGAGAACTTTCTTTTTCATAATATTTCCCCCAATAAATTCAAGAACTTTCAAGCATTAAATCAATACATAAAACAGTTCCGTTTTTAATTTAGTGCAATCACAATGCCAAAGAACAGACCGTTTCCTGAATGTTTTTTGCCGATAAATCAAATTTCGGTTGAATAACAAAGAAAAGATTTAGTATGATGCCAACTATGAAAACACTTTATCCTGAAATAAAACCGTTTGACGAAGGCTTGCTGAAGGTTTCCGAAATTCACAGAATTTATTATGAGCGATGCGGAAATGCCGACGGAATTCCCGTCATTTTTCTGCACGGCGGACCAGGCGGCGGACTGATTCCGATGTATCGCCAATTTTTTGATCCGAGCGTTTATCACATAATTTTGTTCGACCAACGCGGTTCGGGTAAATCAACGCCACACGCCGAATTGCGCGAAAATACGACTTGGGATTTAATCAACGACATCGAAACTTTGCGCGAAAAATTCGGCATCGAAAAATTGTATGTTTTCGGCGGTTCGTGGGGTAGCACGCTGTCGTTGGCTTATGCCGAAACACATCCTGAAAGAGTTTTAGGTTTAATTTTGCGCGGGATTTTTCTGACTCGTCGGAAAGAATTGGAATGGTTTTATCAACGGGGAGCGTCGGAGATTTTTCCCGATTTTTGGGAACGCTATCGTGATGCGATTCCGCTGGAAGAACGCGGCGATTTTATGACGGCATATTACAAACGCTTGACGAGTGATGATGAGAAAACGCGTGTGCAAGCGGCACGGGCATGGAGCGTTTGGGAAGGTTCGACCTCGAAACTCTTTCCCGACAAAGGTTTGATGGAACATTGGGAAGGCGAAGACGAAGCGTTGGCGTTGGCGCGGATCGAATGTCATTATTTTATGAACAATTCGTTTTTTCCAACCGAAAATTATCTCATCGAAAATGTTGACAAAATCCGCCATATTCCAACCGTCATCGTGCAAGGTCGCTATGATGTCGTCTGCCCAATGACAAGTGCGTGGGAACTGCACAAAGCATTTCCCGAAGCCGATTTGCAAATCATCCCCGACGCGGGACATTCGATTTCCGAAAAAGGCATCACGTCGGCGTTGGTGGACGCGATGGATAAATTCAAAAATAAAGGCTGATCTGTCGGAAATAAAATGGTTAGAAAATAAAAATTTATGTCATACTCGACTCTAACAATGCGCGAACTGCAAGACTTTTTTGGGGTTCGACAAGCGGCGACACCCGATTTATTTAACTCGATTGCGGCGCGTCCGATTGGCGATAACTTACGACAGGTTATTGCCGAAAATATGGATATGGCATTGCCGTCAGGAACGGAAAAAGCGCGTTCCGAATTTATTATTGCTCCAATTTTGGCGGAATTGCGACGACAAGCCGAAAAACGGATAAGCATTTTTTCGGGAACGGAATTTAATGTTGACGCAGCGCACGGTTTGAACGGCAGATGTGATTTTTTGATTTCACGCACGCCATATCAATTTTTGCCCGAATCGCCCATTGTCGTTGCCGTCGAAGCCAAACAAGATGATTTCACCAACGGCGCGGTGCAGTGCATTGCCGAAATGATTGCCGCCCGAATTTTCAACCAACAGGAAGGCAATCCGACTGAGCGAGTTTATGGAGTTATTACCAACGGCGAGTTGTGGCGGTTTATCCAACTAGTTGAAAACACTGCTGAAATTGATTTGAATTTTTATGAATTAAACGAACTCGAAAAAATTATGGGAATTCTTTGGGCAATGACTTTCGATGAAATTCCCGTCGCATAAAAAATAAACAGAAGAGTTTTTAGTCTTAAACGCTTGATAATTTTTGTCGGGTGGATGAAACTTAGCGCAAATAGCTGTATTATGAGAATGAATAGTTTGAAAAACTTTTTGACATCGTTTAGCGTCAAAGTTTTTTCAGGAGAGTTATGAAAAAAGTAACGGAAAATTCAAACGGCACGGAAAAATTGCCACGCGCTAAAGATTTTAAATTGCCCAAGCGTCTGACCAAAGACCAAATGGAACTTATCGAAGCGACTCGTGAGGC
>JANOXW010000071.1:0-1679 GCA_031418635.1 Acidobacteriota bacterium | reverse complement strand
TCCGCACTTACTAAATTGCGGGCTTCTGCCGTGTTTAAAATTCGCTAACCAATATTTGTGGCGCATCGTTTCCTTCGGCGGCTTGCCATTTTTCCGACGTATCGTAAATAGGTGAATCAAATTCGACTAAAGACTCGATTTTGATACCGTCTATTTCTGTCGGTCCGTCTTTAAATCTGACGATTGCTCCGCAACCGATGACCTTGACTCCGAGTTTTTTGACCAACTCAAAAGTTTCACGCATCGTTGAACCCGAACGGACAATATCATCCACGATAATACATGGATTAAACTTACAATGTTCATCAACATAGTTCGGAAATCGTCGCGTGCCGCTTTCACGGGTTGCCCAATATATCTGTTCGGCATTTAAAGCATCGCGCATACTGAAAGCAACCGGAATGCTGTCTGGTGTCGGACTGACAATAGCAATCTGCGGCAAAAAGCTGGCAACCGTTTTTTCCATCCGAAATTTACGGCTTAAACCAACTGATAAAACCCGCGCATTATCGTAAAAATGAAATGCCCGCGGAACTTTAAAATAATGCGAAGAATGTTCGCCCGCTTGATTGACGAAATGCCCAAAACGATACGCCGCGGTTTCCTGCAAAATCTTCATTACCGATTCCGCCGACGGTATTAAATTTACCATTATTTATTTACCATTCAATTTGTCAAAAAAATTATACGACAGATTGTTTTGGTTTTGTATCTGACTAATTCGTTTTGATTTAAACTGAAAAGCGACGATGTTTTTTACAAGATATTATTTTTTCAGCGATGCGGCTGGTTTTATGTTAGCGATTAATTTGTTTGCGCTGAACTACGCCGAAATACACCTCTTTGAATTAGCCGAAGCTAAAAAAACAGAATCGGTAAATAGACTTCTGCGTTCAAAAGCGGAATGGTTAAGCGCATTTAACAAAGTTCAGGTGGAAAATCCGATTTTCGGAACTGTCAAAATCGAAAATTCGTTATAGTATATGGATACGGAGAAAAACAGATGACCACAATGAGCTTGATGACAATTTTCTTGGCAATCGGCGGATTCGGTTTTTTGTTTTTGCTGATTTCGTTTGTTGTTGGCGACATTTTCGACGCGCTCGGATTTGATTTTGGTGCAGATTTGGACAGCGGACACGATTTTGGTGTATTTGACAGCCGCGTTATCAGCGTGTTTTTGACAGCGTTTGGCGGTTTCGGCGCAATCGGCACGACAATCGGTTACGCCGTCGTTGGCAGTTCGCTTTTCGGACTTCTCGGCGGCGTTGTTTTTGGCGCAATTGTATTTTTCTTCGGCAAATTCCTTCACAGTCAACAGTCTTCTAGTTCAGTTACGGCAGAAGATTTGATCGGACGCACGGCGCAAGTCGTCGTTAGCATTAAACCAAATCAATTAGGACAAATTTCCTGCCGTATCGGTGAAGAAAACGTCGAAAAACTCGCCAGATCAATCGGTGATAAAGAAATCAAAGCGGGTTCGATTGTCCGCATTGACTCGATAAACAGCGATTCGGTAATGGTCAGCGTTGACGAAGGCAAAGGATTTTCGTTATTTAGCGAAAAGGCTTGAATCTTCAATCGTTTTTAGATTAAAATTCAGACAATTTTAATAAATGTCTTGTCGAAGTCTTATTTAGTAACTTGGATTCAAGAAGTAAGTGCAACTTTGCATAACT
>JANOXW010000070.1:0-9679 GCA_031418635.1 Acidobacteriota bacterium | reverse complement strand
ATCGCACCAGCGGTATTTTTCTGTCCGTGTTAGGTTTCGGCAGCGGCAATACCAATGATTCGATGATGGAAAAACTCGCCGACAAAGGCAACGGCAATTACGCTTATATTGATTCGCAGGAAGAAGCGCGAAAAGCTCTTGGTTCGCAAGTTGCCGGAACACTTTACGCGATTGCCAAAGATGTCAAAATCCAAGTCGAATTCAATCCCGCGAAGGTTTCTGGTTATCGTTTAATTGGCTACGAAAACCGTCTGCTTGCCAACCGCGATTTTAACGATGACCGCAAAGATGCCGGCGACATCGGCGCGGGACATTCGGTTACGGCACTTTACGAAATTATTCCCGCCGGGCAAACGGTGGACAATGACGGAATCGAGTTGAAATACGGACAAGTTCAACCGTCAGATTCGAGTTTTAGCAACGAAGTCTTAACCGTCAAACTTCGCTATAAAGAACCTGATTCATCACAGAGCAAACTTTTATCGCAAGGCTTGATTGACCGCGAAAGTTCGATTGAAAACGCTTCGGAAAATCTGCGATTCGCAACGGCTGTCGCTGAATTCGGCTTGCTTCTGCGTGATTCGCGCTACAAAGGCACGGCGAGTTTTAAAAATGTTACAACTTTAGCCGAAGGGGCGTTGGGTAATGATTTGAGAAACTATCGAAATGATTTTCTAAGTTTAGTCAGCAAGGCGCAACGCTTGAAGTAAGAAATGAATGTTAAAAACAATTCTTGATTTCGATAAAAAGTTGTTTGGAAATCTTATGACAAGTTGCCTGACAAGCAAGAATTAAAAGGCAGAAATGCGAATGTTCGGAAGCGTGTTACTAATGTCGTTGAATACGCTTCCATAGAAAATTAAATCAAGGTCAACTCAGGGATTTCTTCGGTTATTATAAAAGTATCATCGGCTTTTTCTACTGCTTCAATGATTGCCGCAACGATTTCGCGTTCTTGCTCGTCCCAATCGCCGGTGGCGCGACAACCGGCGGCGTTTTTGTGTCCGCCGCCGTTGAATTTTTCGGCGACTCGTGCGACGTTTATGCCGTCTTTTGAACGCAGACTGACGCGAAAAAAGTTTGGTTCGACTTCGCGCATATACACGACGGCTTCGACTTCTTTGGCAGCAAGTGGAATATTGACAAAACCGTTATTATCGCCGTCAACCGCGCCCGAACTTTCCTTCATCTCAAGTGTTTGGCGCATCCACGCGACTTTTCCGCTGGCATCGCGCTTGACCGTCGCCAAAACTTGGCGCATCAATTCAATCCGACACCACGGATAACTATTATAAACGGCTTGTGAGATGTCGGCGGGTTTGACTCCGACTTTGACAAGTTCGGACGCGACTTTCAGCGTTCTCTCGGTTGTATTCGGGAAGTGAAACGAACCCGTATCGGTTACGAGTGCGAGATAGACGCATTCGGCAATTTCTTTCGTGATGCGTCCGCCGATTGCCTTGCAGAGATTATAAATCATCTCGCCAACCGCCGAAGCTGTCGCGTCAATCCAATTTATATTGCCGAAATGCTCACTCGTCGCGTGATGGTCAATGTTGACGACGAATTGTTGGTCGAGATTTTTAATCGCGGGACGTTCCATATCGGAACATTCCATTACAAAAACTGCATCGTATTGTTTGTCAATTTCCGTAACTTGACGGATTTCATCTGCACCCGGCAATTGTCGGTAAGACGCAGGAATTCCGTCGCTGACAATGACTTCGGCAGTTTTGCCCAAAGAACGCAACAACCAACATAATCCCAAAGACGACCCAATTCCGTCGCCGTCAGGTCTGACATGCGTGGTGATCGCAAAATTCTGTTTGTTTTCAATTAATTCTACTACTTGGCTTAACATCTTTAAGAGTAGAGAGTGGAGAGTAAAGAGCGGAGAGTCAAAGGATTTTCTCTCTACTCTCCACTCTCTACTCTCTACTTATTCTAAATCCTTTTCAATAATTTCTTCTTTCAGAGGTAAATCTTTCAGAAGTGCATCAACGCGAATCGCATTTTCTTCTACAGTGTCGCGCACAAAATTCAAAACGGGAGCGTGGCGCAAATCCAAATCTAAGGCAACCTGTTGCCGCACAAAAGTAGCGGCGTGCTGTAAGGCTTTGAGTGCTTCTTTAGTTTCTTTTTCGTCGCCTTGAACGATGACAAAAACCTTTGCTTCGCGCAGATTTTCGGAAACACGAACATCTGTTACAGTAACTCCTATCAATCGTGGATCGTCGAGTTCGTAGCCGACAACTTCCGTAATCTCGGCGCGTAATGTTTCCGCTAATCTTTCAGGTCTTCTCATTTTTCGTAATGAAACCGGCACGAATAAATTAAAATTTCTTCATCGCTAACTTTATAAACAAGGCGATGTTCTTCTGTTATGCGTCTTGACCAAAGACCTTTCAATTTGTGTTTCAAAGGTTCAGGTTTGCCAATTCCCCAAAACGAATTGCGTCCGATGTCCTTTATAAGTTCAGTAATTCGAGTATGAACTTTCTTGTCCTCACGCGCCCAAATGTTAAAATGCTCAAAGGCTTCGGGAAGAAATGAAAATCTTGCTCATAGATTTTCAATATCAATATAAGTTCTTTTTTTTTGATCTTCCGCATCGCGCATTGCTTGTTCCAAATGTCTGCGATTGGCTTCGGTTGAAAGCAAATATTCCGTCGTGTCTTATTCTTCTTCAACCAAAACAATGACTTCGACTTCCGTCCCAATCGGCAAGTCAAGCGCGGAAATTTCAACCATTCCGTTTTCTTTGACAATCGTTTTTTCTCTAATTCCGGTAATCATATTTTTTTACAACTCCGTTGGCGCGATTTTCTCGACCGTGAAGGCTTCGATTTCGTCATCAACTTTGATGTCATTGAAATTGACTAAGCCGATGCCGCATTCAAAACCTTGGCGGACTTCGCTCTGATCGTCTTTAAAGCGTTTGAGCGAATCAATATCGCCTTCCCAAACAACCACATCATCGCGGATAAGCCGTGCTTTTGCTTGTCGCTTGATTAGACCATCGGTTACGCGGCAACCCGCGATGGTGCCGACTTTTGAAACTTTGAATGTTTCCAAAACGAGGGCTTTGCCCAAAATCGTTTCTTTCTCAACTGCGTCGAGCATTCCAATCATCGCGGCGCGAATCTCTTCTTCAACCTTGTAAATAATCGAGTGCAGACGAATATCAACGTCTTCGTGTTTGGCAGTTTCGACAGCGCGTTTGCCGGGACGAACATTAAAACCGATGATAACGACAGCAGTTGACGCTTGGTCGGCTTGCGTGGCTGATGCCAGCAAAACGTCCGATTCGGTAATCGCGCCGACACCGGAACGAATCACGCGCACCTTGACTTTTTCGGTTGAAAGTTTTTCAAGCGTAGATTTCAGAACCTCAACCGAACCTTGCACATCGGCTTTCAAGAGAACCAGTAATTCTTTGACTTCGGCGAGTCCGAGCGATTCGATGCCGCGTTTGGTCGTCTTGAGCATCGCTACATTGCGGGCGTGAATCTGTCGCTGATTGGCAATCGTTTGCGCTTTATCAATGTCGGAAACGACCTGGAAAGTGTCGCCGGCTTGCGGAACGCCTTGCAAACCGAGAACTTCGACGGGCGTTGCCGGCGGTGCTTCGGTAACGATTGTGCCGAGATCATTAAATAGCGCACGAACTTTGCCGTGAAATTGCCCGACAATAAACGGATCGCCAACGCGCAAAGTTCCTTGCTGAACCAAAACCGTGGCGACCGAACCGCGTCCTTTATCGAGTTTTGCTTCTAACACAACGCCCGAAGCACGGCGCGTCGGACTTGCTTTCAAATCCAAAATGTCGGTGGACAATAAAACCGTTTCGAGCAATGTGTCGAGGTTTTGATGCTGTTTAGCAGAAACTTCGATCATCTCCGTTTCGCCGCCCCATTCAATCGGTTGCAAACCTTGCCCCGCGAGACCTTGTTTGACTTTATCAGGATTTGCGCCCGGTTTATCAATTTTATTTATCGCTACGATAATCGGAACACCCGCCGCCTTTGAATGTTCTATAGCTTCAATCGTCTGCGGCATTACACCGTCGTCCGCTGCGACAACTAAAATCACCACATCCGTCGCTTTTGCGCCCCGCGCCCGCATCAATGTAAAGGCTTCGTGTCCGGGCGTGTCGAGAAAAACAACGCGCCGTTTTTCATTAAGATTATCGGGATTTGGCACAAAAACGCTATATGCGCCGATGTGTTGCGTGATTCCGCCGGCTTCGCCTTCGGCAACATTGTCGGAACGAATCGCGTCAAGCAGTGAAGTTTTGCCGTGGTCAACGTGTCCCATCACGGTTACAACCGGCGGACGCGAAACTTCGACATCATCCGAATCAGCCGCGATGAGTTCTTCAAATTCCTGCTCGATAACCATTTCTTCAAACGGCACGAAACTGACATCGTAACCGAGCGTTTTGCCCAATTCTTTGCCCATCGCATCGCCGATAGGTTGATTAAGCGTGGCAAAAATTCCGCGTTTGACGAGTAATTGCACAATATCGCGCGGCGTAACGCCGAGAGCTTCGGAAAATTCGCGGATAGTCGCGCCGTCGGTCAAACGAACTGCTTTGAGATGGCTATTGTCAACTTTACCAACTTGGTCGAGAATGCGTTCCTCGATTGAGCGCGGACGCGGCGCGGCAAAATCGCGCTCTTCAAATCTTCCTTTGTCTTCAAATCGCTTGCCGGTTTTTTTGCCGCTGGAACGTCCGAATTTTTTACGTTGATCCGCCGGCGGCGTATAAGTAAGTTTTGGTGTGGCGGTTTCGCCCGTCGTGGCGCGAAGTTCGGGTTTGCGTCCGACTCCGCCGCGTCCATCTCGGCGCGGTCTTTCTTTTTTGTCGGTTTTTAGCTTGCCGGTTTTTGTCGGGGCTTCGCTAACAATTCGGTCGCCGGCTTTCAGACCTGATTCACGCGCTTCTTTGGTCAAGGTTAATATCTTGACTTGTGTTCCGGTCGGGCGGAAAATTTTAGTAGTAGTTTGCAATTCTTTCGGCTTTTCAGGCGGCGGTTGGACAGTTGTAACTTCTTTGATTTCTTCAACCACCACAATCTCTTCCGGTTGTGTTTCAACGATTTCCGGCTCAACTATCTCTTCGATAATCGGCGGTTTTTCTTCTACGACAATCGGTTCTTGCTGAGGTTCTGCTTCAACCTTTTTAATTTGGAGTTTTCTGGTTTTAGGGAGAGTTTTTCCCGGCGTTTCTTTAATTTCAGGTCTTCTGAAAATTTTCGTCGGAGGTTCGATTTTTTCTACTTGTGGGGCGACTTCAATGGTCGGCGTTTCTTCCACCGTCGGCGTTTCTGACGGTTGGATTTTGTCCCTTTTGATTACTTTTATCGTTCGTTTCGGTGTTGCATCAACTTTCGGAAAGTATTTATTACGAACTTTTTCCGCTAATTCTTTGCTAACGGAGTTTGAAGGCACAGATACATCTGCGCCTTCACGCCGCAATTCTTCAATGACGCGCTTGGTGTCTTGCTTTAAATCTCGTGCTAAGTCGTAAATCCGAACTGTTACTGCCGACATATTTATCTTTATTAACGGATTTCCCGCCTTTCAGCGTTGCTCCGTTTTGCCAATTCCTTTTGTCTAAATGAATAAATCTCACAATTTATTCTTTACCTTCGGTTGAATTTTCTTCGACCGTTTCTGCTGTTACCACAACTTCTTCAGTCGCCGCTTTTTCATCAGCGATTGCCTGAACTTCTTCGACGACTTCCGACGCAGATTCGGTGTTTTCTGCTTCAGCCGTTTCTTCCGTTTGAGATTCGATAGTTTCCGCTTCGGCTTCAGAAGTCGCGTTACGGGCTTCCACGATGGCTTTTGCCGATGCCAAAATCTGTTCGGCTTCGTCCATACTGCTGTCCAAAATATCTACCAAGTCATCAACCGAAACCGCCACTAAACCGTCAATATCAGTAATTCCTTTTGCCTTCAAATCATCTGCCTGCACGGGCGAAACACCTTGCAACGCTGTCAGCGGAACGACTCCGCCCGCCGCCGCCATTTTGCTCATTTTCAAAGCAATTTCCTTCTTCAACAACTCTTCGCTCACAATGTCAATATCCCAACCGACAAGCCGTGTCGCCAAGCGCACATTTTGACCACGTTTGCCAATCGCCAGCGAAAGTTGGTCTTCGGTTACGATAACTTCCATTTTGCGATTGTTGATGTCGGTAATGCGAACTTGCGAAACCTTGGCAGGCGAAAGCGCATTAGCGGCAAAGACCGAAGGTTCGTCCGACCATTCGATAATGTCAATTTTTTCGCCGCGCAATTCCTTGATAATTGATTGCACCCGCGATCCTTTCATCCCGACGCACGCGCCTACCGGATCAACGTCTTTTTCATTGGAAGTTACCGCGATTTTTGCTCTATCGCCAGGTTCGCGCACCGCTGATTTAATAACCACCGTGTCATCGTAAATTTCAGGAACTTCCATCTCGAACAAACGCTTGATAAGTGCCGCCGAAGCGCGTGAAACTTTGATTTGCTGTCCGCGCAATTCTTTGGAAACGTCTTCAATAACGACGCGCACCCGTTCACCTTGATTCCAAGTTTCGTTTCGCGCCTGTTCGCTACGCGGCAAAATCGCTTCGAGATTGTTGCCCAAATCAATAATCATATCACCGCGCTCAAAGCGTTTGACTGTTCCATTGACTAAACTTCCGATTTTGTCAACGTATTCTTCATAAACTTTTTCGCGGATGGCTTCGCGCACTTTTTGCACCAAAATTTGTTTAGCGGTTTGCGCGGCAATTCGTCCGAGGTCTTCCGTCGGCAACGGAATCAGAAGCATATCGCCGATTTCAATTTCGTCGCCAGCAAGTTCTTGGGCTTCAACCAACGAAAGTTCGGTTGACGGATTTTCGACTTCGGCGACAACGGTTTTTTGCGCCGAAATTTCGATAATGCCCTCTTCGTTATTCCAATCAACTTCGATGCTTTCGCCCGTTTTGTCCTGCGTTTTGAATTGTTTGCGGGCGGCGGCTTTGACCGCTTCCTTCATCGCCTCGATAACCAAATCGCGGTCAATTCCCTGTTCGCTGACTAATGCTTCAATGCTTTGTCCAATGGATGTCATAACCTTGTTAATGGTTAATGGTTAATGGTTAATGGTTAATGACACTTCTTTCACTTAACAATTAACTTAACGATTAACTTTTTGCTCTTTTTAACTCTTCTTCCAAATCTATTTCCAAATTTGCTTTATCAACCATATTGTATGGAAAATGCACAATCCCGTTTGTTTTATCGTCAAAAACAATCTCTTCACCTTTGATGCCGATGATGCGTCCGCGAAAGTTTTTTTGTCCGTCAATCGGTTTTTCAGTCTTAACTTTCGCCGAATGTCCGACAAATTTTTCAAAATCCAGCAAATTATAAAGTCCGCGTTCCAACCCGGGCGACGAAACTTCCAACAAATAAGCTAAAGAAATAAAATCTCCGTCATCGAGAATTTTTTCAATATCTCGGCTGACCATCTCACAATCTTCGTGCGAAACGCCGCCTTCTTTATCAATAAACACGCGAATCGTTAAATTTTTATTCGCGCCGACCGTTTCTGCGTGGACAAACACCAAACCACTTTTTTTAGCCACAGAAGCTGCTATTTCCCTGATTTGTTCATCTACCGAATGCTTCATCACGCCTTCTTTTACCCAAATAAAAAGTGGGCGCGAAACCCACCTCATACGTTCCCACGCATCACAGGAAACGAACATCATACCTTAAAATCAAGCTCAATGGCAAGCGAACTAGCGCATCATATTTTTTAATTTGGCGATTGTCGCTTTTATTTCGTCAAAAGTTTTCTCCACCTCGCCGAATTTCTTAGTTGAAACATCCGCGACTAAATCATCTGTAACACTAACTAATTGATTAACCTGATTGACTAATCGAGTTGCATTTTTCTGAATTTCCTGCGAATCATCAGGCGCACCATTGGCTGATTTTTTCGCCTCGCTCACACCCCAGTGAGTAATGCTGACATAGTTCGGTTTAGGAGTATCGGCAATCCAACCTTGGCTACTCAACATATCAAAAATGTCGTTGTAATTTCCCAAAAAACCTTCGCCTTTAACGAGGTCTTTAAAGTCAACCGTCTGCGAATCTTTTCCACCCGTTACTTCATAAAGTTTCACTAAAACTTTGTGATATACATCCATAATTTTACGTCCAAATAATAAATTTAAAAACAAAAACTCTTACACACTAACATTTTCCACACTCTCAAACGCAAGTCGCGCCGCGCCCAAAATGCCAGCATCATCGCCACATTTAGCGGGAACAATTTTAGCACGTTCCGCCGGTTCTTGATACGCTCGTTGGCGGATTTGCTCGATTGTCGGCGGAATAAATAAATCCCAACCCGCCGCCGCCCCGCCACCGATAACAATAACTTCAGGATTTAGAATATTTATCAATCCGGCTAGGGCAATTCCTAAATAAAAACCTTGCTGTCGAAAAACTTCTAGCGCAAGTTCATCGCCATTCTTTCCAGCTTGATAAATTTCTAATGCGGAAAGTCGGGACTTTTCACGCAAAATAGAATTCGAGTATTGATTTTCGAGTTCGCGCGTCAGACGAACAATCGCCGTCGCCGAAGAATATTGTTCAAGACACCCGCGCGAACCGCAACCACACGGCACACCAAACGGTTCAACGCAAATATGACCGAGTTCGCCGGCTGTTCCGTCCACGCCACGCAAAACTTTTCCGTCTATGATTATTCCACCACCGACACCTGTGCCAAGCGTTACCAAAATCGAATTTTTTATATTTTTTGATGCGCCCAGCCAGTTTTCGCCAACCGTCGCGGCATTTGCATCATTTTCTAAAAAACACGGCAAATTTAATTCGTCTTTGAGCGTCGCCGAAATACGAAAACCATCTAAGGATGGAACATTCGGAGCTTTGAAAACAATTCCTTTTGCAACATTTACTATTCCGGGCACCGCTACGGCGAATCCTGATACAATTCCTTGGAATTCTACTGCCCGACGACATTCTTCTGCTGCTTCGACAATGGCATAAATTATTTCGTTTGCGCGTTCAGTTTGCGGAGTTTCACGTTTCGTCCGATAGAGAATTTTACCGTCACGGTCAACCGCTGCCATCCGCAAATTTGTCCCGCCTAAATCCGTTGCTAAAATAATTTCTTTCATTTTTTTTGAAATGTTTAATTTCAAACCATTAGTCGGTTGCCGAATGATTACAATTTAACAATTTTATTAGTTTTCCCCAATCAAATATTATTTAGCGGATTCATTTAACCGCTTCGCTCTATTTTCAACGAATTATAATTTTTTGCAAGGCAACTTTCGGCTTCTGATTTTTACTCACAAACTAAACTATCCAAAATTTGGAAACATTTGTTAGTGAAATTTAATAACCCGACAGACAGAATTTATTATGATAAACTAATTTTCAGATTTAATTAAATTATAAATAGATTCAGATAATTTTCTTTAGAGTCTGTTTAAATTTTTCAAATAATAATAAAATGTTCGGTTTTTGTCGCTCACAGCGACCGACATTTCCTTATTTAACAGCGAATAACGAACAGCTAACAGCGAATAACGGTCAACTTCGTGCTTAACTATTGGCTATTCACTATTAACTATTGGCGGTTAAGTTGAAGAAATAC
>JANOXW010000069.1:0-2572 GCA_031418635.1 Acidobacteriota bacterium | reverse complement strand
CACGGCGCAAGGCAACTCCTTGTTGCCGACCGTGATTGTTCCTGTATATTCTGCTATTGGTATGTTAATTTCTTTCATATCACCTCATTTTAGTTAATTGTTGTAAATAAAATACATAGGTCAAGATTCGACCAGATATTTTTAGACACCTAAAGCCTTTTGAATTGTCAATTCAAAAATGTTCGGGTTTTTGCGGTTATTGTAGCCAAAGCAAAATTCGTCAATGTATTTGTTAAAATGCTTTTCACTTAGCCAATGATATTGACCGATAATTCCACGCTTGAGTAACGACCAAAAGCCTTCTAATCCGTTTGTGTGTGCTTCACCGACAACATACTCGCCTTTGGAATATTCAACAACCAAATGATTGTATTTCGGCGCAAGTCCGTTATATCCGCGAAATTCATCAGTGCAAATTGTAGTTTTTTCGACAATGTAAGCGTTAATAATAGTTTTGAGAGTTTTTGATTTGCAATCTTTAACTTTTTGGGCTTTCACTTTTCCATCACGTTGTTTGATACCGAAAACAGTAGTTTTCGTTTTAGTGCTTCTGCCTTGTGTTCCCTCAGTCTTTTTATTTTTGTGCTTATTTTTCTCTTTTCCGCCGATGTATGTTTCATCACGTTCGACAATACCTTGTAATAAATCGCCGTATTCGACATAAGCGCGTCTGATACGCATTAACATAGACCAAGCCGTATCTTTGGTTACTTCAATATCACGGGCAAGCTGTCTGGAAGAAATACCTTTTTTGGCGTTTAAGACTAAGCAAATGGCGACAAACCATTTTTGAAGGTCAAGTTTAGTTTTGTGAAAGACTGTGCCTACTGTAACGGAAAAAGAAGTGTTACAATTATTGCAGTGATGTCGCATTTCTTTCGGCATCGGCGTAGTGTTTGTAGATTTGCAATAATGACAAACAGGTTTGCCGTTCCAACGGACTTGTTCTAAATGCTTGATACAAGATTCTTGGTCTGGAAATTGTTTGTAAATTTGGATTACATTCATTGTGTTTCCTTAAAAAGTTACTTCCACTAACTAATACAGTAACACAATTAAAATCCTATTGCAAGCCGAAGCTCTCTACCTTTAGCTATGACATTGCCTTTTTTTGTAATGTATCGGGCATAAGCTGAAAATACGGAAGTTCGTGCGTAAGGTAAGGGCGGAGAACAGTTGGCAGTGGCAGGTTAAAAAGCGAACAATTATCATTCATTTGGTCGCTGCCTCCTTTCAGAATCCGACCTGGCTGACGTGCAGGCGGATGTTCCGCCTCAAAACGGGTGATAAATTTCAAAATTTATCACCCGTTCTTATTTTATTTTGTAAAAATTTATAAAATTCTTTTTATAAATTGGAAAAATAAAGCCGAATCGGTGTATGATTAGAGGCTAGATGTGTTGTGCAAAAGTCTTTCCCCTAATGAGGCTCTAGCAGTTTTTAGGAGCTGTTCTCTTTTCAAACTAAAAGCATATTTAAAATTTAATTTTAAGACGGATATTTATAAAAATGGCATTTAAGTCTTTATTTAGTTTATTTTCAAGCGACTTGGCGATTGACCTCGGAACGGCGAACACGCTGGTCTATGCGAAAGGTCGCGGAATCGTCGTATCAGAACCTTCTATTGTTGCAATCAACAAAGTTACCAATCAGGTCGAAGCCGTCGGACGCGACGCGAAAGAGATGCTCGGCAGAACGCCGGGAAACATTGTGGCAATTCGTCCGATGAAGGACGGCGTGATTGCGAATTTTGAAGTTACGGAAAAGATGCTTCAGCATTTTATTCGCAAAGCGCACAACGGTAAATCTTGGGTGCGTCCGCGTGTCGTCATCGGTATTCCTTCGGAAATTACGCAGGTTGAACGCCGCGCCGTGGAAGATTCAGCCTATCGCGCCAAAGCCTCGGAAGTCTATCTCGTCGAAGAAGCTATGGCCGCCGCTATCGGGGCCGGCCTGCCGATTACCGAACCGCACGGCAACATGGTTGTGGACATCGGCGGCGGCACGACGGACATCGCCGTTATTTCGCTGTCGGGCATCGTCTATTCGCGCGCCGTCCGCGTGGCCGGTAATGAAATGGACGAGGCCATCACGCAATACATCAAACGCAAATACAATCTGCTCATCGGCGAACGCACGGCGGAAGCCATCAAAATCGAACTCGGCTCGGCCTTTTTGCTGGAAGAACCGCTTTCGATGGAAGTGCGCGGACGCAACCTGATTGAAGGCGTGCCAAAAACCATTACCATCACGGACGAAGAAGTCCGCGAGGCATTGGCCGATTCGGTGGCAACGATTGTCAATGCTGTGCGCGTCGCGTTGGAACGCACGCAACCGTAACTCTCTGCCGACATCGTGGAGCGCGGCATCGTCCTGAAGGGCGGCGGCGCATTGTTGAAAAATCTGGATAAACGCCTGTCCATCGAAACCGGTTTGCCGATTTCCGTGGCTGACGACCCTCTTTCCTCCGTTGTTTTAGGAACCGGTAAAATGTTGTCAGACTTTGACTTGCTCAAGCGTGTCAAGTGGGACAACACTATGGTTCATTCTACTTAGGTTGTTGGAAAAATGC
>JANOXW010000068.1:0-3137 GCA_031418635.1 Acidobacteriota bacterium | reverse complement strand
TGCAAATTTTCGATAGATAAAGACACAAAAATTGAATTATCTGTCAGGACAAATTAAAGAATATAACTCTTTACGAAAAGGATGCAAGATAACCGTGCAGAAAAAAAATGGGGCGGCTAGTGGGAATTGAACCCACGACATTCGGCTCCACAAACCGACGTTCTAACCCCTGAACTATAGCCGCCATAACTTATACATTGACAAAAACGTGCCGCCTATAATTAAACTCTGCGGCTGACTTTCGGCGATGGCAATTTGCACAAAGCACATCACATTTTTGAATCTCCAACACAATTCGTTTCCACGATGAATTAAGAATCAATATTGATATACACTCAACTTTTTCAACTCCATTGCGATGATCAAATTCTAAAACTATCGGGTCTGATTCTCCACAGATTACACACGGATGAACTTCCAGATATTCAAAAACCTTTCGAGCATTTTGCTCCCGAATTTTTCTGCGACTCGTGTTGTGGCTATTTCTGTAATATTGATGGTTTTCGTAATATCGTTTTTCCCAATTCAACTTAAAACAAGCCCGACACCAATAAGCGCGTCCATCTTTTGAAATTTTCCGCGCCGGAAACAAAAGTAAATCCTTTTCACAGCCGCATTTTGTGCAAACCTTCGACACGCTTTTCAGCATAACACGAAAGATTTTTTCTGCCAAAAAAGATTGCCGCAATTTCAAAAATCTAAAATCTAAAATCCAAAATTAAAATGCCCCCGGCACGACTTGAACGTGCGACCCACAGCTTAGCTTACCTCACTTGATTTCCCAAGCCACATTTCCCGAAGAAAACGGTTGAAAGTCTGGACTATATCTTAGACATTTCAGTCTGAGTGCGTGTAGTCTCTACGGATCGAATTTGAACGAATTCAAATAATTCCCTCGGGGTTGTCATAGAAAATTTACATTTTCCTTAGATATTCACCGATATAGCACTCTCCACTGTGCAAGTTACTAATTCCCCGCACAGGCTCCTACATTTAAAGGCTGTTGCTCTATCCAACTGAGCTACGGGAGCATAAAAAGAACGAATAAAAATCTTAACGATTGAAATGTTTTAAGTCAAATTTAAGTCGTTAGAAAGTTAAGGATGTAACTGCTGTTACGCAAAATAGATGGATGTTTGGCGATACGGACATGGCTCTTAAAAAAGAGGCTTGTAACATCAAGATTTTAGATAGCTTGAATAAAAAACACGCTCGTTCGCCATCGCGTTTCTGCCTGAGGTTCTCAAAATATAATCGGCAAGTCGTCTGCACTTGTCGGCAAGTTCTCTCAACCAATCGGCAAGTCGTCTGCACTCGTCGGCAGAGAAAATTTACTTGTCGGCAACACATCTTGACAAGCAATCAAATGAATTTCCGCACCTCCAACTTGTTGGAAGCAATATTCGATAAACATTCAAGACGCGACGCGATTGAAAATCCAAAATCCAAAGTCCAAAATTTGGAGGTTTTATTTTTGAAATTGGGTTTGAGCAGTTTCATTTTGCCTTTCACGCACGACTGACATCATTTGTCCAAAAACTTCCGACAAATCAAGTTCGCTGGTGTCAATCACAACCGCGTCTTCGGCAATCGCTAAGGGCGAATCTTCGCGTGAAACGTCGCGTTCATCGCGCAAATTTATTTCCGCTAAAGTTTGTTCGTAAGTTGTAGCGCGATGCTTTGCTAAATCTTCTTCGTAACGCCGACGCGCCCGCGCTTCGGGTTTGGCAGTTAAGAAAAATTTGACATCGGCATTCGGAAAAACGACTGTGCCAATGTCGCGTCCGTCTAAAACCGCGCCGTTCAAAGCGAGATTTCCAAGCGTTCTTTGCTTTTCAACCAATATTTTTCTAACTTCCGAAATCGTCGAAACAATCGAAGCGGCTTGCCCGATTTCATTAGTGCGAATTTCTGCCGTAACATCTGCGCCGTTTAATTTTACAAAAAGCGTTTCCGGTTCACCAAGCAATTCAATCTCACAATGCGCGGCGATTTCAACCACCTTTTTTTCATCATCCAAATTTACATTAGCCTGTAAAACAGCCAACCCGACACCACGATACATCGCGCCCGTGTCGAGATAAAGCAGGTTCAATTTTTTAGCTAACATTTTTCCAAGCGAAGATTTTCCTGCGCCCGAAGGTCCGTCAATCGCAATAATCATTTTCTAGTTGTTTGTGCTAATCAGTCGAGAGTCAGTAACATCATCAAAATCTTCATCTTTATCTTCAGCATCAAGCGGGTAATGATGAAAAACAAAACATCCACCATCTATCTGTGCTTGTAAAAAGTATTGTTTGCGTTCGTCGTCAGTTTCAAAGTCGTCAGATTCCATCCAAGAAATTTCTTCTGTTTCAGTTATTGCCCATTCTTTTCCTACTTCATATTTTGCAAGATGTTCTGCTCCATCCTGCCAAGCGAATAGAATACAGCAATTTGCATACGCTCCGCCGGATTTCTGAAATTCCGGCGAGTTAGGCTTAGGAATGACGTGATAAGTAATTAGCCACATAATTTAAAGTAAGACTTTCTCCAACACTTTTAAAGTTGTTTCAATATCTTCCCGCGAAACGTCGCAGTGCGTAACCATCCTAATCGCTTTGCCAAACGGAATCGCTAAAATTTCTTGTTCTTTTAATTCGGCGCAAATTTCGGCGGAAGTCTTGCCCGTTTCAGAAACGTCGAAAATCACGATATTTGTAACGACTTTTTCCGCATCAATCGAAACACCTTTTAAGTTTGCCACGCCTTCCGCAAGATGTTTCGCATTTTCGTGGTCAATGTGCAGACGTTTCGGCGATTCTTCCAAAGCGATCAAACCCGCCGCCGCGAGAATTCCGGCTTGTCGCATTCCGCCGCCAAAGCGTTTGCGCCAAATTCGCGCTTCGTTGATAAAATCTTTCGTTCCCAAAAGCATCGAACCAATCGGTGCGCCCAAACCTTTCGACAAACAAAACTGCACCGAATCAACCGATTTGGTCAGGTTGGCGACTGACTCATTCTGCGCGATTGCCGAATTAAAAATCCGTGCGCCGTCGAGATGAACCAGCAAATTTAACTTATGCGCGTTGTCGCAAATTTCGTCTGTTTGGTCGGCACTCATAACGCTTCCGCCGCCGAAATTATGTGTATTTTCC
>JANOXW010000067.1:0-1613 GCA_031418635.1 Acidobacteriota bacterium | reverse complement strand
CAAACCAATTACCAACCAACATTCGCCCGAAAGCAAGTGCGTAATATGCCAGCGGCGGATAAAAACGGATGCCGACACCGCCGTAACCAAAGTTTTCTTTGGAAGACCAACCCGGGGAAAAGTCGCCATTCGTCATTGAATGGTAATAAGTTTGGGCAAATTGAAAATGCTGTGGCAAATCGAATCCGTCAGGAATGCCGAAAAAAGCTATTGGTAAAATTACGCTTACAGCCGCTAGACACGCGATAGTTAAATAAAATTTTTCGGTTGATGAGTTTGCTTGTTTCATTTGATTTGAACAATATCAAATAGATTTTAAATTATTTTTGAGCGAAAAACGGCTTTTTAACTTCATAAATATCGCAATAGTGCCAAACAACAACCAAGTCAAAAGCGATAACATTGAGGCAAGTTTGACGGCTGATGATTCTTGAAAATAAAGTTCTACTCTTGATTCTTCGCTTCCAATCGGTATCAGAATCGCGCCGTTTTCGTCCTTGCCAATCTCAACTAACTTGCCATTAACGGTGGCTTGCCACAATGGATAATAAAATGTCGCAACTCTCACGGTTGTAGTGTTTCCGGCTGAAATCTCGAATACTCTTTGTTCATCTTCCCAAGAAATAATGCGGGTTTGACGTTCTTCCACCAAAACTTTCTCTGATATTTTCAAAGCATCAGGTTTTGACCAAATCGCCCACCAACACACAAAACTTTGTTGTTGTGGCAATTCGCTCAATGTATTTTCAAATTTCTCGCGTGAAAAGGGAACAAAAGAAGTCGGATGAAAGTTGTAAATGAGATTATAAAAACCAATTATCGAGATAAAAATCAAACAACCGTAAGACCAACTGCGTTTTTTGAGAAACTTCCCTTTGAGCAAATAATGAACCGAAGATGCGGCAATAATTGCGCCACACATTGAGGCAATCGGCATCCAGCGCATCGGGAGTTGAACTTTTTGGAGAGGCGTGAAAAATTGCCACAGCGGACGACTCAGAGGTGTCGTCATAAAAAAGGCAAACAATCCAAGCGGCAACACGGTTTGATAGATATTTTTTGGTTGCAAATTGTCAACTTTATTAGATTTTTTATAGAGAAAATAGATGACTGCCGAAGTTAATATCAGAAATGTCAGCAATGATGCCAGATCAATTGACCAAACCGATTCTTGACGAGTATTGACGTGAAAGTATAGCGGGAAAAAGTTTTCATCAAAACCGAAATGTCCGCTAAAATATCGCTCCGAAGTGTGATTTAGCCAACTCATTTCGCTAATCATTCCAACCCAATAAAATGCGCTTGCCGCCAACGAAACTCCGACGGCAAGCGCACATTTTATTAACGGCAGAACAACCTTATTTTTACGCAAAAGCGTCAGCGCATAAACAAATAAACAAACCGAACCGATTATTGTTAAAGGCAGATGAGTTAGTATCAGCAAGGCAAAACAAAATGATAACCCGAACAAATCGGAAACCTTGTTACGCTGAAAAATCCTCGTTACAAAAGCAAAGCAAAGCGTCAAAAGACTGGTCGCCGCAAATTCAGCGTAACCGTTATATAACTGATAAAGTTGATTCAGATGTGATGGAATAAGGGCATAAAAACAC
>JANOXW010000066.1:0-5929 GCA_031418635.1 Acidobacteriota bacterium | reverse complement strand
GCTATAAAACATCAGGCAGGCGAATTTGAACAACTTTCCGTAACCGACGATTTAACGGGTTTGCTCAATAAGCGTTATTTAAAGGAACGCATTGCGGAAGAAATAAAACGCTCGAATCGGCAAGGCTATCCGATGAGTTTTATGATGATTGACGTTGATAATTTTAAGACTTATAACGACAGTTTTTCGCATCCTGAAGGCGACAAAGCCTTAAAACTCGTCGCCCATTGTTTGAAGGATACGTTGCGCGGCGCAGACATCGCGGCGCGTTACGGCGGTGAAGAATTTTCGATTTTGCTTCCGCAAACAAACTCGGCGGAAGCGGAAACAATCGCGGAACGGATTCGGCAAAGAGTCGAATCAACGTCGTTTCCGAATCGGCAAGTAACCATCAGCGTTGGTGTTGCAAGTTGCTCAAAAATTGTTTGCGACGCGCAAGAAATAGTTGCCAATGCCGACAAAGCACTTTACGAAGCAAAACGAAACGGTAGAAACAATGTGCAGATTTTTGAGAAGTTGAGTGAATAATGCGTAAGGAGAACAAAAAACGATTTATATCGTGGTTTGATAAATTGCCACTAGCTTTAGCTAGTGGTTTAGGTTGAAAGCCAAAAAAGGCTTTAGCTAAACTTCAAATAATAACTATTACTCCTTATAGCTTTAGCTAAAGCTGATAGGATGATCGATTTTTTTTCTTAAATTCGGCTAAAGCCGTTGGCTTGATTTGAACAATCCACTAGCTAAAGCTAGTGGCAATTTATATTGTGTTTTTGTGCATTTTCGTGGCTAATTTCTTAGTGAAAAAATGAGTGAAAAAGTTTTAACAACTGTTGCGGCGGAAGATTTTATCGGCAGAACACGCGAATTCGACGCGCTTTGGCAACACGCCAAAGGTGAAACGTCAAAGCATGGATTGTTGCTATTTTCCGCGCCATCGGTTGGCGCGTCGGAACTTCTCAAGCAAGTTTATGACCGACTTTTTCTAAACCAACCTGAAACTATTCCGTTTTATTTCGCGCTGAAAAAAAGTGACAAAACTGCGAAACAAGCCGCGATTCGTTTTTTGCAAACTTTTCTGCAACAAACCGTTGCGTTTCGGCGCAAAGATGCAAGCATTTTACGCGCTTCGCCCGACGTTTGCGAACTCGCTGAACTTGCGATTCCGTCCGATGGTTATTGGATTGACCGACTCGTTGCAACTTGTCAGACCGAAAGCCAACTCAATTATGAACGCTCACTTGTCCGCAATTGTTTGAGCGCGCCGTTTCGCGCTTTTTCAAACGGTGCAAAGTTTTTTGTAATGATTGACGATTTGCACGAAGCCGAACATTTGACGGGCGAAATCGATTTTGTCGAAGAACTAAAAGACATTTTTTCACATTCAAGCTTTCAATTTGTCTTAGCAGGAAATCGCCGTTTTTTGTTCGATAAACTGCCGTCGGCAAAAGCTGAAACATTAGAACTCAAGTCACTTGATTTTAACGACGCGGGACTTTTGACGGAGAATTTAGCTGAAAAATCTAGTGTCAAAATTAACGAACAAACACGCGATTTAATCGCCGCGCAACTTGACGGAAATCCGACTTTTATCAGATTTTTAATTCACGCGGCGGACGCGAAAAAAGTTGATTTGGATAGTTTTCAACAGGTGGAAAAAATCTACACTGACGAATTGTTCGGTGGCAAAATCGGCAAATTTTACGATGCAATTTTTTCTGAAATTGCGCCGAATGTTGAAACGCAAAAGCATATTTTAGGACTTCTTTACGATGCGCTGACGATTGAAAAAGAGAAAACGCCGATAGAATCTTGGCAGTTGCGGACAAATTTGAACGATGAAGATTTTTACCGCACGATGCGTCTTTTGAACACGCACGAAATTGTTCGCGTTACGTCAAATTTGGTCGAAGCGATGAGCGAAAACGAGATTTTGACGGATTACATCAAGGCGCGTTTTCGCTTGGAAACCATCGCCGAAGCGCGTGCGTTAGTTATTGGCGAAATGCTTTCGGAGTTCCTAAAACGTGCGCCGAAAACGATGGCGCGATTTTATCGTCGGACTTCGGCAATCGGTTTGCGCGAACTTCTTTCCGTTTTTAATTGTCAGGAAACGCCCGCAAGTCTGATCGATTATTCGGTTTTCAAAGACGAATATAAAGGTGCGCCGACGGATGAAATTTTAAAATTTATTGCCAATGAAGAAGCAAAAATCGCTTTGCCGCAAATCGTTTATACGGCGCATACAGTCGCGTTTTACCCGCCGATAAATCAAGTTACAGAAACCGAACGATCCGCCGTTGCGCTCGGCTTTCAGGAATCTACTTATACGAACGAAGACGAAATCGTCTGGATTGCGGCGGAAATTGACGCAAAACTTGAAGCATCGAAAGAGTTGACGGAATTTTGGTGCGACCGTCTGGAAATGGTTGCGCTTGTGTGCAATTTTCTCAAATACAAACTTTGGTTGGTCGCGCCCGAAGGTTTTGCGCCTGACGCGATTGAGGTTTTGAGACAAAGAAACGCTTACGGCTCAAGCCGAAAACAAGTCGAATTGCTGATAAAATTTTTGCAAGCGGAAAATATCGTCAGCGAAAAACCGAACGCAAACGAATACGAAATGATCGTGCCGATGGGCGAAGACACCGAACTCATCGCCGCCCACGCCGTCGAAGAAATCGCTCGCCGACATCACTTTGCGCCCAAAGCCATCAATCAAATAAAGACGGCACTGGTCGAAGCCTGTATCAACGCGACGGAACATTCGCACAGTCCTGACCGCAAAATCTATCAGAAATTTTCGATTGAAAAAGATAAAATCGTCATCACCATTTCCAATCGCGGCTTGCGTCTTGCCAACAAACAAGCTCAAGAAATAAAACCCGACGAAGGTCGGCGCGGTTGGGGCTTAAAGTTGATGCAAACGCTGATGGATGAAGTAAAATTTGAACAAGTTGACGACGGAACACGCATTTCGATGGTTAAATATTTATAGTCGTCATTTAATAAACTCCTTAATTCGGTCAAATTTTTGACAAAATCGCCAACAATCTTCATAAAATCAAGTCTAATCGGACACAAATTTTTACCTTCTTTCACTCAATTCGACAGAGCGCAATTTTATCTTTCACGGCTTTGTGTTAAAAATAAATACCAATGAATTACGAAAAAGCGAAAGAAACAGCCGAATTTATCAAATCGAGATACGCCCACGACATAAAAGTTGCACTCGTTTTGGGCAGTGGACTCGGCGCGTTTGCCGATGAAGTCGAAAACAGAGTCGTTATTCCCTACGACGAGATTCCGCATTTCCAAAAATCAACCGTCGAAGGACACGCCGGACAATTGGTGTTGGGCGAAGTCGCGGGCGTTTCCGTCGCGGTTCAGCAAGGACGTTTTCACTTCTACGAAGGTTACGAGATGGCGCAGGTCATTTTTCCCGTGCGCGTGTTCGGTGTGTTGGGCGTGAAAAGTCTGATTTTGACCAATGCGGCGGGAAGTGTGGACACAGATTTTATGCAGGGAACCTTGATGCTGATCCGCGACCACATCAATCTGATGGGCGTAAATCCTCTGCGCGGCGCAAACGATGAAAGATTTGGTGCGCGTTTTCCTGATATGACGGAGGTTTATTCGCTTGAATATCAGGATGTGGCGATTGCCGTGGCGAAGGAAATGGCAATCGAAAAAGCCGAAACCGACGCGCAAAGAACGGGCAAGAAACAAGAAACACACAGGATTTTGCGGCGTGGCGTTTATTGCGGTTTGTCAGGTCCAACTTATGAAACGCCTTCGGAAATCCGAATGTTGCGGCTTCTCGGCGCGGACGCGGTTGGAATGTCAACCGTTCCCGAAGCTATTGCGGCGCGACATCAAGGCATAAAAGTTTTGGGAATCTCCTGTATCACAAATCTCGCGGCGGGCATTTCTGACGAATTGATAAATCACGAAGAAGTGATGGAAACTGGAAATAAAGTTTCGGCGGTTTTTAAAGAGTTACTTCGACGAATTGTGCCGAAACTTTGTCCTTAGTCCTTGGTCATTTGTCCTTAGTTTTGATGTTGAAGTCGAATCTTCAATGGGATAATTCAGATATGGCGAAAACTAATTTTGAGAATTTAAGAGTTTATCAAATGTCAGAAAGTTTGGCGGATTCAATTTGGGAAATTGTAATTGGTTGGAACAATTTTGCAAAAGATACTGTTGGCAAACAAATGGTTCGTTCTGCCGATTCGGTTGGCGCAAATATCGCTGAAGGTGAAGGACGCGGAAGTTTTCAAGACAATCGGCGGTTTGTCAGAATTGCACGAGGATCATTGCAAGAAACCCAACATTGGCTTCGTCGTGCCTTCAAACGTAATTTGTTGACAAAAGAACAAATTGAAGCATTAAAACCTTTGGTTGCTGAACTCTCGCCAACACTTAATGCCTATTTAGCTTCAATAGGAAACCTCCCAACAAAGGACAAAGGACAAAAGACAAAGGACAAAGAATAATGATTATAGGAATATGCGGCGGAACAGGTTCAGGGAAAACGACGATTGCGCGAAAAATCGTGCAGGATGTCGGTTTGACGGATGTTGTCTTGGTCGAACAGGATTCGTATTACCGAAACTTGGCGGATATGCCGCTTGATGAACGGCATCAAGCAAACTTTGACCATCCTGATTCGATTGACAGCGAAATGTTGATGAATCATCTCAAGCGTTTGAAAAACGGACAGTCAATCGAGATGCCGATTTATGATTTTAAATCACACACGCGAAGCGTCGAAACCGAACATATTGACCCGAAACCGATTGTCATTGTCGAAGGAATTTTAATCTTTTCCGAATCGCGGGTGCGGGATTTGCTCGATGTCCGTGTTTTTGTTGACACGCCCGACGATATTCGATTTATTCGCCGTCTGCAACGCGACATCAATGAGCGCGGACGCACGACCGAATCGGTTATCAAACAATATTATGCGACGGTGCGCCCGATGCACTTCGATTTTGTCGAACCGTCAAAACGCCACGCCGACATCATCATTCCCGAAGGCGGACAACCGCACGTCGGGATTAATATGTTATGCGGTTTGGTGCGCGAAAAACTGCGGCGGGAAGTCGAAAATGTGATTTAAATGATGAATAAAGAATTAGAAAAATTAGTAAAATCTGCCAAAGATGTGCGTGAAAAAGCCTACGCGCCGTTTTCAAATTTCAAAGTCGGCGCGGCTGTGCAGACAAAAGGCGGGAAAACTTACACGGGTTGCAATGTCGAATCGGCAAGCTACGGTTTGACCGTGTGCGCCGAAAGAGTGGCGATTTGGAAAGCTGTTTCCGAAGGCGAAACCGAATTTACCAACATTGCCGTCGTTGCCGACACCGAAGAATTAACGCCACCGTGCGGAGTCTGCCGTCAAATAATCTGGGAATTTTGCGGCGATGTTCCCGTTATCTTTGCTAATCTAAACGGCAAAACCGAAACCTTGCAAATGAGCGAACTTTTGCCGCGGGCTTTTGATACGAAGTTTTTGAAGTGAGAATTTATGGCAATTCCTGATTTTCAAACAATGATGCTTCCGCTTTTGAGATTTGCTCAAGACCAAGCAGAGATTTCTACGCGGGATGTAGTTCCTTTTTTAGCAAGTTATTACAAACTTTCCGAAGAAGAAGTTTCAGAACGCATTCCAAGTGGTTATCAAACCAAATTGGTTAATCGCATTAGTTGGATATTTGCTCATTTGCAAAAGGCTGGAGTAATTGAAAAGACGCGGCGCGGATTTTACAAAATCACATCTCGCGGAATAGACCTACTTGAACAAAATCCTGAAAAAATTTCTATAAAAACTTTAAAACAGTTCCCCGAATACTTAGACTTTTGGAAGCCGAAGAAGTCGAATGAAATTGAAGAAAGACTTATCAATAGTGAACTTGAAACTTCAGCTACG
>JANOXW010000065.1:0-2502 GCA_031418635.1 Acidobacteriota bacterium | reverse complement strand
AAGATTTGTATTATCGTCTGAATGTTATTCGTTTGCGCGTTCCGCCGCTTCGTGAACGGCGTTCGGAAATTCCGCCGATAGTCAATTATTATATGAATCATTATTCAGCGCGGTTCGGCAAACGTGATTTGACCATTTCATCACAGACGATTGATTTATTGATGGTGTGCGATTGGGTTGGCAATGTGCGCCAACTTTGCAATGAAATTCAACGAGTCGTCGCCCGCGCCGAAGACGGCGAAAAAATTACGCCCGACCATCTTTCTGCCGAACTTAAAAAAGGTGCGAAATCAATCGCACAATTCACCGAAACCGGAAATGTCCGACCGATTGCCTCTTACAAAAGTTTATCTACCACTTTTAACAGCGGTGCAAGCAGCGGAACATTAGAAGAAGCCGTTGCCGGACTCGAAATACAAATGATAAAAGATTCACTATCGCGCCACGAATGGAATATCTCGCAAGCCGCCCGCGAACTCGGTTTGACACGACGCGGATTATATCTGAAAATTTCCCGCTACGGCATCGAAAAAGCGGCGTAAAATACATTATGAAAAAAAGGGCAATATCTGACAACGCCGAACTTTTGCGGCTTTTGCCTTCGATTGACGCGCTTTTGCGTTCTGAAACCGCCATCGAAATTTTGCGTCAAGTCGGCGCAAAACAACTTACGCTTTTAGCTCGCGTTGCAACCGATTCTCTGCGGCGTGAGATTCAAGAAAAAACCAATCAAAATTATATAAATACGGGAAATTATTCGCGTGAAATTCTGCTTGAAGAAGCCGAAAAACGTCTGAAAAACGCACGGCAAAGCGAACAAAAAAGGAGTTTGCAAAGAGTAATAAATGCCACCGGCGTTATCATTCATACCAATTTAGGTCGTGCGCCTTTGTCGGAAAACGCCCAAAAAGCGGTATTTGAGGAAGCCTCGCGCTATTGCAATCTCGAATACAATCTCGAAACCGGCAAACGCGGCAAACGCGGCGCACACGCCGAACATCTGTTAGCGGAATTGACAGGCGCGGAAAGTGCGTTAATTGTCAATAATTGTGCGGCGGCTTGCGTTTTGGTTTTGAACGCATTGGCAAAAGGCGGTGAAGCGATAATTTCACGCGGCGAACTCGTCGAAATCGGCGGCGATTTTCGCATTCCCGACGTGATGACGCAATCCGGCGCGATTCTGCGCGAAGTCGGCGCAACCAATCGGACAAAAATTTCCGATTATGAAAAGGCAATAACTGAAAATACTCGTTTAATCTTAAAAGTTCATCCATCAAATTACCGCATCATCGGTTTTACCGCCGCGCCTTCGATTACCGAACTTGCCAATTTAGCGCATCGAAACGACATTTTGCTCTACGAAGATGCCGGTTCGGGCGCGATGTTTGATGTTCACGGATATGGCTTAGATGAAGAACCCATTATCAGCCAATCAGTTGCGGCGGGCGCAGATGTCGTTACTTTTAGCGGCGACAAACTTCTCGGCGGAACGCAATCGGGTTTGATTGTCGGACGGCGCGAAGTTATCGAAAAATTACGCAAACATCCGCTTTATCGCGCCCTTCGGGTGGACAAATTGATTTATGCCGCGCTTGAAGCAACTCTCGAAGCCTATCGCCAAGAAACTTTTTTACAGGAAATTCCCGTTCTGCGAATGATTTCGATGTCGAATGACGAATTAAAGCGACGAACTTCCAAATTTGCACGAAAACTGCGCGGAAATCAGAGTTTGCAGATTGAAATTATAGAAGGAAATTCGGTTATCGGTGGCGGTTCTGCGCCGATGACTCAGCCTGTTACCACAATTTTAGCTGTTCAACGCAAAGATATGTCGGCAACAGAATTAGAGAAATCTCTACGATTGGCAAATCCGCCGATTATTTCACGAATTGTCGAAGACAAAGTTTTGCTTGATTTGCGAACGGTTTCCAAAACGGAAGAAGCGGAACTCTTGAATGTTTTGGTAAGAATTTAATAGCCGCAAAAAGGCACAGAATACGCAAAAATAATTTTGTGAATTTTGTGAATTTTTGCGGCTATTTTTCTTTATAATCAGCCATTTTTTTGCGAAAAGTCTTTCATAAATCCGACCAACGCTTCAACGCCTTCTCGCGGAAAAGCGTTATAAATCGAAGCGCGTAATCCGCCGACGCTCCGATGTCCTTTTAAGCCGTCAAGTCCTTTTGCCGTCGCTTCCGTTGCAAATTGTTTTTCGAGTTCTTCAGACGGCAGACGGAAAGTTACATTCATCAAAGAACGCGCTTCGTTTTTTGCGTGTCCGCGATAATAGCCGTCGCTTGCGTCAATCGCGTCATACAAAATCTTGGCTTTTGCTTCGTTTTTGTTTTCCATCGCTTCGAGTCCGCCGTTTTCCTTGAGCCATTCGCAAACGAGATTGATGATATAAATTCCCCAAGTGTTCGGCGTGTTGAGCATCGAATCGTTGGCGGCAATCGCGCGGTAATCGAGCAAAGAATGTTGATTTTCGGGAACTTTTGCGAG